>CALKXO010000001.1 GCA_938003615.1 uncultured Pirellulaceae bacterium
AAGATTTAGGGACCGGCAAGCGTCAGGAGAGCGCGTTCGAGTTGTTGATCGGTTGTGACGGTGCCGGATCGAAAGTGCGAGGCTCTCTGATGAGGAAAATTGACGGAAGATCGACCAGTGATTTTCTTGACCATGACTACAAGGAGCTGGAGATTCCCGCCGGGGCCGGAGGCTCGTGGCAATTGGAGAAAGAAGCACTTCATATCTGGCCGCGTGGCGAGTTTATGTTGATCGCGCTACCGAATCTTGACGGCAGTTTTACCGTCACGCTATTTTTACCAAAGGTGGGGGGGCCCAGTTTCGAGAGTTTGGCGGACGAGGCGAGTGTTGAAGCATTTTTTGATGACGTTTTCCCAACCGCCCGTGCATTGATGCCGGATTTGGTCGAAGATTTTTTTGGTAATCCCGCCGGGCGATTGGGCACAGTGCGGTGTCAGCCATGGCACTTTGATGGGCGCTGTTTGATATTGGGCGACGCGGCCCACGCGATTGTTCCGTTTCATGGCCAAGGGATGAATTGTGCTTTTGAAGATTGCGTGGTGCTGGATCAGTTGTTGGACGAATTGGAAGGCGATTGGGGGAAAGTCTGTGCTGAATTCAGTAAGAAACGCAAGCCAGACGCTGACGCGATAGCCCAAATGGCGATCGAGAATTACACCACGATGCGGTCAACCGTAACGGATCCAAAGTATAGTTTGAAGAAAGCCATTGGTTTTGAACTGGAACGTCGTTTGCCGGAGATCTTTATTCCCCGGTATTCGATGGTGATGTTTCACGACATGCCCTACTCGCAGGCGTTCGCGAATGGCGCGATTCAAAAAGCGATCCTTGATGAATTGGCTCAAGAGATCGAATCGGTTGATGGCGTGAATTGGGAGAAAGCCGAAGCGATAGTAAAGGATCGCATGTCGGCCAATTGGAAAGTGTAATCTTCGCCCAACGAAAGACGATACTTTACATTTCCAATTCTTCCAGCCGGTCTTTTTCGCCGCGGAAAAAGTAGCCTAGCGCTCTGACCAGTTCGTCGGGAAGATCGGGAAGGTCTTTGCGCGGAATCAGGAACGTCGCAATATTGAACAGGTCCAGAAACGCGCGGTTGTTTTGCGTGGTTGCGGTTAGATAGTCGTGACCGGATGAGCCTCCGGTGCCCAGCTTGGTTCCCAGCATGCGCTGCACCATGACCGCGTGACGTTGCCGCCAGTTGGTGAGCAATTCGTCGATCTCGGTCAGGAGCGTCAGAAATCGGAATCCAGTGTAGATCATTGGTTCGTCGCGGTACAGATTGACGAACAAAGCGCCAAGGAAGCCTTGGTGGGAGAATCTGAAGTTCCCTTCGGCGCGAAGTTTGGCATACTTTTTTTCGTCGAAGATAGATTCAAACTTGGTGCGCGTCATTATCAAGTCGTTGGTCTGGAATTGTTTCTCGCGTTCGGTCAGCGTAACGTTCGTCTCGATGATTGCGTGTTCTTTGTCCAGCATCTGTTCGACGGAGTTTTGATAGCTTTTCCAAAAGTCGAAATCCTTGTACTTTAGAAACGGAATCCGCGAAAGCCAACGGTCGGTCAGGTCGTGTAATGTTTCTTTGGTTTCCAAATGGTCCAGTGACTTCAGGTCATCTTTTTTTAGTCGTGACTTGAAGAATTCGCAGTCCGCCGCAATGCGGTGCTCACGTCTGATTCCCAGCTTGATTTCTATCTGCTTGAATAACGTGCTTTGAAAACCCGAGGCTGGAATCAGCAAGTCACGGAACTCCAAAAAGTCGTGCGGCGTAATCGTCTGGATGATGTCGATCTGATGAATCAGAACGCGCTCAATGGTCTTGATGCGTGCCAGCAGATGCAGGACTCGCCCCATCTTTTTGTCTTCGATGATTGGATCATCAAAGACGTCGATCACCGCATCAAGCTCGAAAACGATTTGCTTGAACCACAATTCATAGGTCTGGTGAGTGACGATGAACAGCATTTCGTCATGGGCGACAGCGCCTTGTTTTTCGCTTTCTAGTTCCTGAGCGTCAAGAATCTTATTCAGCTGTAGGTATTCGGAATAGTAGATGCCGAGTTGTTTTGACATGAAGGATCAAACGCCAGAGGGAAAGTGTTGCAAATGGAAGCCGCGGCCAACGTGAAAATTATTTTAGTGCTTTTACATATTCAAGGAACTCGGCATCGAGTTTCGAGATGTTGTCACCAAAAAATTCTTTGAAGTCGCTGATTCTGACCTGCGGCTCGTCTGCGACCAGCCGCTTTTTCTCGGTTAGATGTCTTAGGTATTCGGTGAACTCCCCCGGCTTTCGATTGATCAGGAAATGAATCAGCGCCCACGATTCAGCGTAGGCGTTGGCCGATTCGAGCCCGCCGGCCTGAAGGCGTTTGTCAGTTGAGATCAGTGTCTCGAGTGAGTTTTGTGGACGGTTCTTGGTGTAGCGCAGTAAGTCCGCCAGACGATCATAGTTCGTTTTTCCTGGCCCTCTCCAGCCTTGCTTCTTCTTGAAGTCGGGCGTTTCGAAGAACATGGCAATCCCTTCATTCAGCCAGTATGGCGTGTCGGCAAGACGTGTTTGCAAACCCGTGTTGAACATCAATTGGTGGGTGCCTTCGTGGATGATGGTACTGACCATCGGGACGCTACGGGGATGGCGTAAGATGCTCTCTATGTTTCTGTCGTTGGCGGCACCATTTCCTTGACCGGCGGTCAGGTCATACATCGCCACGCGATTGGTCATCAGATTGTAGTAGGCGACCATGTCGCCCGGCGGTTGGCCAAGCTCGCGCTGGACCCATGCGGTGTAGGATGGTTTGTTGGAGAAGATGATGGCCACCAATGGAAAATCTGGCTCCTGAGCCTTAATGCGGAACTTGTGATTCTTCCAAAATCGCTTGAAGGACTTTTTCAATTTTCCTTCGTAGAGATTGCCGATCCATTTCGCGTAAGCGCGCTCGGTTTCGTAAGCGACCAAATAGTTTTTGGTCGAGTGGATTTTGAATCCTTCGGGAAGTTCCGCAAGCAATTGCTCAGAAAGCTCTTTTGGTGAAAGCGCTGGTGGGGAATCATCCTCTTTCGTCTTGTCGTCGATAGCGTCTGGTTGGAGTATCAACAACTGGCCATCGTTGCGTAGGAATAATACGCCCCCGTCTTGCGCTTCGACAAGGATCTCACCAAGAAGCTCGCTCTCTGGAGCGGCTTGGAGTTTGACTTGAGGAGCGTCGGCCGGGGCTTGTACTTCTTGCGTGTTCGATTGGCGAAGTTGAATTCGGTCCGCAATAATCGCCGAGGTGTACCCCAACTGCGGAACACAGACGAGAAATAGTGGGAGAAGAAATGAAAGTCGTTGATGCATCGAGTTTTATTTTGGGGTGCGATTCAAATTTAGTACCTGTCCTGAAACCTTAGATCTTTATCGATTGAGACGGTTTGGTGGCTGCATCGAATGAGCTGGCGATGAAGTAATCCCCGCAATTATCCAACCAAGCAAGGCAATTGCAACAATTAAACCTGTTGTCAGGATCGTCAATGCAGACGTGGTCTCGTCGACACCTGCATGCAGTTTCCCCAAAGTGACTTGCGGAACTGTTTCGATTCCCGGGGGAAGAACCATCTGCGTCGCCGAAAGCTCGCCAAAGCTGATCGCCCAAAGCAGAATCCACAAACCCAATAGTGCCCTAGCATTTTGTAGAATCCCAAATTCGACACCACGTCTCAGCTTACCAATTTTCTCAGTGCGGGCGTGATCGATCTGGTGTTGCGGAATTCGGGCGACGGCAGCCCACATGCCGATAACGGCCACCGGCCAGATGAAAAACGCATTAGCCAAGGCGGAGGGAATCACAGTTTGATCGTATAGCCAATGCGCCAGCGGAAGTCTAGAAGCGGCAAACCACTCCGAGATTGTAATGCCAATTCTCGGCCCCGAAACTCCGCAAAGCGCCACCCAAATAAGCAATGTCACAATGGCGTAGAAGACCGAATCACGCGACTGCCAACACGCTCCAAATGCCGACAGCAGCACGACGGTGGAGCTTATCATGGCGATGATGGATGACCAATAAAACGCATTGCTGTGGTCGGGCGCGGTTCTGATGACTGATGAAAGTGCGTTTGACCAATGCCACGCCAGCGCCGGACCCTCGGCGGTGGTTTCGACTGCGAGGCCAACGCGATAGACAACATTGAATGTAGGGATCGCAATTAGCAGAAGCAGCATGCAAGCGGCTGTCGCGATTGCCATGCGCGAGCCGTTTGAGTCGTTCGGTGGACGTTGTGGAATCGCCAGAGTGAGTTCTTTGTTTTCGTAAATCTGCTGGTTAAATAGTCCTACCGCCAGAGTTGCGACAGACGCCAGCGCGAAGAACAGGCTGAGGCAAATCGCCCAACCGATGTTTCCGGTTTGAGCCAATTGGTCGGCGGTCCAATTACCGGCCATGCCTCCCGGTTGATTCAGCGCGTAGCCAAGATACAACTGTTCGGCCATCGTTCCGATTTGGTAGAGATCCGTTACCGCGATCTCACGAGAGCAAACAACGATCCCCCACATCAAACTTAGCAGGGCCAAGGGCAGTAGTCGTCGGAGAGTGATGTTCAAGAAAACTTGCCACGCGGAAGCCTCCATCAGCCCTTGCTCTTCGTAGGTCCGTTTGGAACCGAGACTGAAGAGGATCAGTAGCGTAAATTGCGGCATCAGTGAAGTCGCATGAGCCCAAGCGGCGGCGGGCCAACCGGAAAAAAGTGGTGTTAATACTTGGTTGCTACTGGAAGTCAACCAACCAAGTTTTCCCAAGGCAGCGTCCTGATAGCCAACATTCAAATAGACGGGGACAACGGCCAAGCAAATGCATGCTCTTAGAAGCCAACGACCTAAGAGGTTTGTTTCTCGAATTGCCCATGCCGTCAGCGCGGCCAGCGGAAACGCCAAAGCGGAGGCTGTTAAACCCAAAGCGATAGTGCGTGTAGCAATTTCACGCTCGCTGGAGTGCGCACAAAAAAACAGCACTCCCGCGATGACTGCGAGCAATGCTGCCCATGTGGGTAAATTTTGTAAGTGCCCCAAACGGCGATGTTGAGTCATGCCAGTTTGGTCCTCATGCTTAAACGGTGACTGCAGAGAGGCCGTATGTTTCTAGAGTCTGTCGTAGGAACGTCAGTTGAGCTTCGTCCAGCGGTGTCATCGGCAAACGCAGATCGCCTGTGTCACGTCCCAGTTCGGCCATTGCGGCTTTAACCGGAATCGGATTGGTTGCGATGCTTAACAGATCACGACATAACGGAAACAGCTTCAAATGAAGCTGCTGGGCTTTCTTCAGGTCGCCGCTGTTGAACGCGTCGACCAATGCAATCACGTCGTTTGGAACAATGTTTCCTACAACCGAGACGACCCCTTCAGCTCCAACTGACATCAACGGCAGCGTCAGGCTGTCGTCACCGCTAAGGACGGTTAAGTCGGTAGTGGCAAGAATTTGAGACGCTTGGTCGAGAGAACCTGTGGCTTCCTTGACCATCACCATGTTTTGACATTCGTCCGCAATCCGGGCGATCGTTGCTGGTTCGATGTTCTTCCCAGATCGACCTGGGATGTTGTAAATACAGTGGGGGATATCAACGTTCTCGCTGATGGCCCGGTAGTGCTGAAAGAAACCCTCCTGAGTCGGCTTGTTGTAGTACGGTGCGACCTGCAGGGATGCGTCGGCACCTTCCTTGGCGGCCCACTCGGTGAGGCTGATCGCTTCATTGGTGCTGTTGGAGCCAGTGCCTGCCATGACTTTGATACGTCCGGCCGCGATTTGGATGGTTTCGGAAATCACCCGTTCATGTTCGGGATGGGACAGAGTTGGCGACTCTCCTGTCGTACCACATGGGACGATACAGGTGGTGCCGGCTTGGACTTGGAATTCGATCTGCTGTTTCAGAGTTTCGACGCACAGCTTGCCATCGACAAACGGGGTGACGATAGCGACCGAAAGACCAGCGAATTGAGAACCACGACGTGCCATTTCTGACTCCTGAATTTTGAACTTGAATGCCTAAGCTTACGAAATGCTGTGAAAAATTCCAGTGTCGGAAATCGGGAAACTGGAAACCCGTGAAGATTAGGGCACTACGGAGCGACCAACAGTGATTTGTTGGTTAAAGTTTACCGATTCAACGGGTCGAACAGCTGTAGCGATTAGCAACGACTGGCCCCTTGGATGCACAACGCTTTCATCTGCTCGACGGCGGTTTGCATACCCACGAACATGGATCGGGCGATGATGCTGTGTCCAATGTTCAATTCTTCCATGCCATCGATTCCAGCAATTGGAAGAACGTTGCTGTAAGTTAATCCGTGGCCGGCGTGGAGATGCAGTCCCGATGCTTTGGTGAACTTGCTGGCCGACCTGAGAATTTCGAGTTGTTCGTGGCGAAGTTCGTCGGATGCTGCATCAGCGTAGCTGCCGGTATGAAGTTCGACCGCTTCGACGGAGAGTTCCTTGGCCAGGGCAATCTGATCTTCGGCCGGATCGATAAACAGGCTGATAAAGATCCCTGCGGCGTGCAGTTGGGAGACGGCATCGGTGACTCGGCTGCGGTTGGCGATTACGTCCAGTCCGCCCTCGGTCGTAACTTCCTCGCGCTTCTCTGGCACCAAACAAACTTGATCGGGCTTGAGCGCGCAGGCGATTGCAAGCATTTCATCAACGCAAGCGCATTCGAGATTCAATTTCACATTGACGGTGCGTTTAAGCACTTCAATGTCACGGTCTTGGATATGGCGACGGTCTTCGCGCAAGTGGACGGTGATTTGATCCGCGCCACCAATTTCGGCAGCCGCGGCGGCCCAAACCGGGTCGGGTTCGGTAGTGCGGCGGGCCTGACGGACGGTCGCGACGTGATCGATGTTGACGCCTAGTTTCATAATTCGGTTTTCGGTTTTCGGTTTTCAGTTTTCGGTTTTCGGTTTTCGGTTTTCAGTTTTCAGTTTTCGGTTTTCGGTTTTCGGTTTTTGAGATCGTTGCGCCGCGGTTGTCAGCACGCGTGTATTTGATTTTCACTGAGGGGCCGAATTTTTTGGAGACGGCATCGGTTGACCGTTTGAGTTGTTCCATGTTGGGAGCGATAGCAAATACGCATGGCCCCCATGACGTCTGACCGACGGCCGGAACGCCCGTCCGATCGATCAGGTTAATGATCTCTTCGATGGTACTATTTGCGAAAGTGCCGCCTTGGATGGATTTAAAATAGTCTCCGCTGCGGCGTCCGAAGTTTTGCAATGTACTCCCAAATGTCGGATAGTCCTCGGAAATCAGGGCGGGAACGATCTGGTTTTTGACAATGGACCTCATCTCTTCCAACTGTGGCTTCGTCGTGGAATTGATTTTTTTGAAAGCCTCAATTTCCTCGACGCCGTGCAGCCCAGCTGCCGTGATCGTCGTCGATTCGCACGATGGTTTCGGATAGACAAGCGCGATGGGCCAATGTTCGGGGAAATCGACTCTCAGATCGATGGGAGCGACAATTTCAGTGGCTGTCTTACCTCGATCGACTAGAAACCCGCCTTCGAAACAGCCGTAGGTTCCGATTGCAGACCGCCCTGCCCTTCCCGTGGCGATCGCCATCTCGTCTGGCTTGGCGGAAGGTAAGGCGAAATGACGTTGAAGGGCCAAGGCGATCGTGAGTGCCAGTTGCGTACCTGACCCTAGGCCGTTGTGGCGTGGACAAGCGTCGATGATGGTCAATTTGACGGGAAGATCATCCACGCAAGTCGATGAAGCGACCGTGCTGGGCATCAGGTTGCCGAAGTGCTTGAACCATTTTTCGACGCAACGGTGGCCGGCAGCCTGTCTGTCGGCCCCGAGGGCATCGGCAGAGTTGTCGATGATTGATAATCGATCGGAAGATTCAGCCTTGATTTTCGTGCGTGGTGCCTGGACCATCAGCCCGATACCGCCAAATTCACGATCAACCTCTTTGCCGACCGAGAACAGGCCGAAGTGAAGACGGCTTGGCGATGAAACGGATAAAGGCATCGGGAGGTCAGTAAAGAAAGGCGGATCATCTGGACAGATCAACCAGCTTAATGCACATTGCCAAACACGTCATTGGTCAAACCGAGGTTGGATCGCAAAAATGTCGCAACCCAATGAGCCCGGCGGGTCAGCCCTGCACTGCCCCCGCCCCACCGATAGACCAAAGAGGCTTACGCCAGTCCAAGCTTCTTTTTCTCTTGTGCCCACATCGCTTTGGTGGCTTCCGCGCCAACGGCTTCAGGAACAGCGTCCGTTTTGTAGTCGAACCAATCATGCTCAAACTGAATAAATCCGTGCCCCCCCGGTTTTTGCGAGTTCTTGATCGCTTGTCGGGCGGTCAATGCGATCGTGGCATCAGCCAAAGCGACCGGTCCGTTACAGCGCGGTTGGTTGCCAAGGTCGCCGGTGCTGATGCACCATGCCCAGTGCTCGATCTCTTCTTTATATCCACGACTGACCGGACCAGACTGAGCGGCTTTTGCAGGTGCAGCGTCGGTACTGGTCGTCGTATCGAGAACGGCAACTTTTCCCTTCTTCTTGACCCCGGCCTTCCAAGCTGGTCCGCTGTTGGAATAAAGGAGGACGTCCTTTTCCTTGTCCAAGACAAGCGTTCCTTTCGTTCCCATAACGACTTCACCGTATCCGCCATAGCCGTTTCCGTTGATTGACGAATACGTCACGACGACTTTTTTGTTGTTGGCTTCTTCGAAGGAAGGAATTGGAGTTTTGTAACCATCGCCGTAGGCACCAATCGTGTCTTTATAACCTACATTGAAGTCGTAGTCGTAGCCCTGTCCGGGAAATTCAAAGGTGCAATAGACGTGGTCCGCTGCGTCGCGATCGCGTGGAAAGATATGTCGTCCACCTGTGGCATGTACAGTCAACGGGTGGACGTGCTTGCCTTTTTCTTTGGCCAACGCCGAGATGAAAATACTTGCCGCGTCAAGTTGGTGACTTCCCAGTTCGGCCATAAGTCCGCCGCCGGTACGATCCCACAAACGCCAACGGATGAGTTCTTCGAGGGCTGATCTAGTACGATTACCGTCTGTGTAGACGTCGTTACGTTCAATGTATCCGTGAGCGGCCGCATTGACAGATTTGTCGGCGTCCATCTGTGTCCATTGAGCGATTTTTCGCTGCAGATCTAATCGGTCCTCGGCAGAGATGCCTTTGGATTTTTCCGCGTTTTGGAGCCTTGTCAGTTGGTCTAGGATTTTATCGACTCGTTTTCCGTTGGCCGTATCTTCACCACCGGGAATTGGAATC
>CALKXO010000002.1 GCA_938003615.1 uncultured Pirellulaceae bacterium
CGTCAATCTCATTGGCGTCCTGAAGGACTGGCGTTTCCTTACCAACATCAGGTGCTTCACCACCCGCATTGGAGGTGCTGAAAAATACTGGATCGATCGCCGCAAAGTCTTGCTCGTCCCGCATGCGTTGCATCAATACGGAACCGACCATGCCGCGCCAACCTACCAAACCAACTTTCATCGAATTCTCTTCCTTTGATTTCAAACATCAGCTTCACTTTAACACCCCTCACTTTAACGCCCTCAACGGGGCAGTCACGTAATGGAGCAGTCACGCAACGGGGCAGTAACTCACAACGGGGCAATAATATAGCTGTCGTTGGAGAAAATTTCACCGCTGTGCTGAGGAAGATGCCGCAATCGGGAAAAAAACGAGCCGTCGGTTCAGCTGTCGACCCGTTCCAGCCAGACTTCACGCCAAAAATGCAGCATCGCGCGGGAGCAGAACCTTCGGTCAACGACTTGGTCGAAAACGATTGCGTTCGTTCGGTTTTGGGATCGATGACGTTTGACATGAAATAATCTGAATGCTCGAGCGCTGAACAAGGCAGGAAGAGGGTTTTGAAAAACGGTCTAGATTGAATCCGCATCGCAAAACGGTTTGAGCAAAACGGTTTGAGCAAAACGGTTTGATTGACTGGCCGAATTCTTCAATCCTCTTGCGAAATGGTAATCATCGGTCCCCGGGAAACTTGTAATCCACCACACCAACGATGTGAAAACGTACAATTTTGGATACACTAGACGTACACATCGCTTACTTTCCATTTCGCAATTCCCTTCCGCACGAACGAGCCCGTTTTGACGATTCACATTCCCGTACTCATGAACGAAGTGCTTGATGGCCTGAAACTAGATCCGTCCGGTGTGATCGTTGACGGGACTTTGGGCGGGGCCGGACATGCGGCCGAAATTCTCAAACGGCTGGGGCCAGACGGACGGTTGATCGCTTTTGATCGTGATCCTGAAGCCGTGGACGCGGCCGAGGCGCTGATTGACGACCCGCGAGCGACCTTTATTCATGCGAATTACGCCGATGCGCCCGAGCATTTAGTGCATCTGGGGATTGAAAGTGTTGACGGAGTACTGCTGGATTTGGGCCTTTCCAGCGACCAATTGGCCGATCGGGATCGCGGGTTCAGTTTTCAGTCCGATGGACCGCTGGATCTACGATTTAATCCTCTTGAAGGGGTGGCAGCGTGGAAGATCATCAATCGGATGAGTGAAAAGCACCTTGCGGACATTATCTATCAATATGGTGAGGAACGACTTAGCCGCCGGATTGCTAGAAAAATTGTGGCTTGGCGGCAGGATACCGAAATCAAAGCCGCCTCTCATCTGGCGAGACTGGTCCGAAGCTGCGTGCCTCGGTCAAAAAAAGGGGGGATCGATCCCGCCACGCGCACATTCCAAGCCCTGCGGATTGAGGTCAATGATGAACTCAAATGGGTGAAGGTGGCGATGAAGCGTTTTCCTCAGATTCTCAATCCCGGTGGACGTTTGGCAGTGATCAGTTTTCACTCTCTGGAAGATCGGATTACCAAGCAGGCGATCGCAGCGGACGACACGCTGAAGAACCTAACGAAACGACCTATCCAAGCCAGCGAAGAAGAACTGGATGAGAACCCAAGAGCGCGTAGCGCGAAGTTACGAGTCGCTGAAAAGAATCCTAATTCCGCGATGTGAGCAGTGCCAAACTGAGGCGACTGAGTGGTTTAGAGTTGTGCTTTCGTGGACGCGTTTGATAGCAAACAAAAAAGTAAAAATTGGTGTTTTCAGGTTCACGAAAATGACGTAGGCACTCGTTGAGTGCGTTTTTTCAAGGTTTCCAGCGCCGTTTTTTTGTTCTTCCTGCCGCCGCTGTTGCCGTAAGAAAGGTTGAAAAAAAATGTGGATTGATTCAAGAAACGTGCCTTGACCGCATTTTCTCAATCCCATAACTTGCCCCACATCAGAGACGGGATCAATTGATTCCAACTCGGACAAAAACAAATGGAATTGTTTTGCCGATCGCTGAATTAGGTTTTTTTAATCTACTTGATTCAAGCGTCTTACTAACAACAACACGGAAGTTGTTGCAGTGGACTCTGCGATTGGCCGAACAGAAACCGGCCGAAGCACGGATGCTGAAGTCGGATTCAATCCAATCGCCTTCGGATTAACGGAAGAGTTCTGAGCCCCCCTGGAACTTGACGTTACCGAAGGTTTTTTTGTGCGCTTATTTCTTGGACGTGCTCTCGTCACACGCGCATTCGAACCGTACTCTGGCTCCGAAAAAGTGTACAATGGCGTCGTTCGGGACACGATACTCTCCTGCGAGGCAACATGCACTTGACAATTCCCAGCGAAACACCGGCAACCGAATCTAAAACGTCTTCCATGGCAGGAAAAAACCTGTTTCGGGTTTTTTGCGTGGCGTACGGGGCATGGATGTTCTTTTTAGCCGCCGTTGTTTGGAAAGTGATTCAGCGATGAAACTGGTTGTACTTGATGGAGGCACGTTGAACCCGGGAGACAACCCGTGGATACCTTTAGAGAACTTGGGCGATCTTACGGTCTATGAGTCTACTGCATCCGATCAAACGGTCTCACGAAGTGCCGATGCGGAGATCCTGTTAACGAACAAGGTCGTTCTCGATTCGCACGTGATTGGTCAGTTACCGAACTTAAAGATGATTGCGGTGACGGCAACAGGATACAACGTTGTCGATGTCGAAGCAGCCAATGCTCAAGGCGTCGTCGTGGCCAACGTTCCGGTCTACAGCACGCGTTCGGTAGCGCAACACGTGTTTGCCATGTTGTTGGAGTTCTACCACCGAGCTACCGATCACCATAACGCGATTGGCCAAGGTCAGTGGCAGGCGAGCGGGCAATTTTCGTTTTGGCTCAATCCGATTGAAGAATTGGCCGGGAAGAAGTTTGGTGTCATTGGTTTTGGACGGATCGGGCAAGCAACCGCGCGAGTGGCTCAGGCGTTCGGCATGGAGATCTTGATCCACTCGCGGACGTCAAAAGAGGTTGACGGTTTTGCGTCTGCTACTTGGATGCCACTGGAGGAAGTTTTTGAAAACGCCGATGTCGTCAGCCTTCACTGTCCTCAGACGAATTCCAATGCTCAATTTGTGAATCAGACGCTGATCGCACGAATGAAATCAACCGCGCTTTTGATTAACACAGCGCGTGGCGGTTTGATCAATGAAAGCGATCTCGCTGCGGCATTGAATGATTGGAGCATCGGTGGGGCGTGCCTGGACGTGCTGTCGTGTGAGCCACCGGCCGATAATAACCCTTTGCTGACCGCCGATCGATGTTTGTTAACGCCGCACGTTGCTTGGACGGCATTGCAAGCGCGGCAAAGGTTGATGCAAATTACGGCGGACAACATTCGTGCGTTCATTGCCGGTTCTCCTCAGAACCTAGTTTAGCGCGCTAACGCACGTGTCGATGCTGTAGCGACCCGCACCCCGTGCAATAAATTCCGGATATTACCAAGCAAATATTTCCGATATTGGAATTTCTACAGCGAATTAAGGCTGTCCGTTACTGGATATGTGGCAGACTTGATGCAGCAGTTGCTGGTTCTCTGCCGGTTTTTATTCTCAAGCCCATTTTCAAGAAAGCCACGTTGGACATTCGTTCAGACAAAAAGAAGACACCGGCTCAGGCAACGCAATTCGAATCGAGGGATACGATTGTCGTGCAGACCATTGACCAAGACCCAATCGCGGCTCGGCTGGAGCGTCGTCGGACTTTTATTCCGCTGCGGTACTGCGATCTAAAGCTGAAAATTGCTCAGACGCTTGACCTTGAGGGCACCAACGCGCACGACTTCAAACTACTTTGTGAACGCCTCCAGTCGGTGTTTCATGCCGAACACCTATCGTCGCTGCTTCGTTTGGAAGAACTCTACGGACCTCTGGATCCCGACGACGACTCGATCGAGATCAATGAGCTACCAATCGAGGCACGCAACCGTCGGGTTGGACGACTCTTGGATGAAGTCTCTGGGCTCCTTTACAGTGCGCACTACAAGAAATTGAGCACAGAAGAAATACAGCGCGCGATTTCGATGGGCTCGCAATGGGGCGTCAAACTGGAAGTTGATTTTGAACTGTACGACCGGCTGGAGATATTTGCTCGTGGATACCGCGTCGTGGAGGCGCGCCGCAGACGCTGGCAGAACTTATATCGCGAGGAGCTCATCGAGCTACCTGAGTTCCAGCGATTGATCATGGCCTTCCGGTTGAAATCAGACCAAGACATGGATGAATCGATGGACGCTTCCAAGGTCTATCTGAAGACCTTCAAGAATATTCCTGAAACGGATTTGGAAATTCTGTTACCGGGTTCCAAGATCAAGCTTTCGATGATGGATCGCGGAAAGATCATTTTTCCAACGATCTCTGGAGCTGCGATCGCGATTTTTAAATTGCTGCGTGGAGCGGTCGTGTTGGCCGTCGCCTTTACGTTGAAGTCGATTTTGGTGTGGTTGCTGTTTCTGGGAGCGATCATTGGTTACTTCGTGAAATCAGTGCTCAGCTATTTCCGTACCAAAAAGAACTACCAGTTTGGGCTCACCCGCAGTTTGTACTTAAAAAATCTGGACAACAACTCCAGCGTGATTTTTCGGATCCTCAACGAGGCCGAAGAGCAGGAGTTGTTGGAGACCATTTTGTGTTTCATGCTGCTGTGGGATCGTACCGGAAATGATCGCTCGAGCGTTCTGTCCAACAGAAATCGATCTGTTTCACGGGACGACTCAGAGGGCATGACGGAGAAGGAAATCGATGTAGTGGTGGAACGCTATCTGATTCGAGAAACGGGAGTCGATGTTGATTTTGAGATTCACGATGCGTTGGGCAAACTGGCCCGATTGGGCTTGGTCGATGTCGATGATCAAGGACGCTGGAGCACGGTGGAGATTGGTGACGCCGTCGATCGCTTGAACGCAAACTGGGAAAAACTCTTCCGTCTCAGGCCGCCAATTGCTAGTTGATTTGAGAGGTCGTCATCCAATTGCAGTCCGCCGCATAAGATTCTAACGTTTCGGAAGTTGGCAATTCGATGGGCAATCGAATCTATACAGCTTCGATTTTTGATCGAAGACTGCCTATCACTTCCGCCCGGCACGTTGCCGTTCTTTGATTTGCACGACAATGCCCCGAGCGTTGAGTGTTATTTGATTCTCGATGTTTCAATCCACGCGTCCCGTATGGGACGCGACGTAGTAGGCGTCCAAGCTGTGGAGTCGGTGTTGGCTGATTTTTCCGATCCGGTTATTTTTTGTGGATGGCCGATGAAGAACCACATGACAACCTTTTCGAATCCGAGAACCTGACTCT
>CALKXO010000003.1 GCA_938003615.1 uncultured Pirellulaceae bacterium
TCAACGTCGCCAACTTCCCTCGGAAGGAGGAACAATGAAGGAAAACGCAGGCGGTCAATCTAACCATGAGCGATACGAAAACCTCGACATCGAAAGATTGGCCGCACTTTGTTCGGTGGGAGCGTCACCGATCCCCAACGACTTGCCGGAAGGTCAGCAGCGAAAACTAATTGCTGCTATCTCGAAGCGTCGTCGAGAACGGTTAATCCATTTATTCGCGTCTGCGATCGCTGATGATATTTGGCGAGAGCAGCAAGTTAGAGGAAAAGACCAATGCTAAAACGCTTTCTCAATCTGAGTCAGCCTTACACGGTTGGGCTCTACGCCCGTAGGTCGAGCAGAAAGCAAAACGAACGATCCCCAGATCAACAGATTGGTGAGCTCAAACGCATCATCAAGTGGCTATGGAAAATCAAAGTTGCCTTCCGTGATGGTGGCGTCAAAGCCGCTTTGATTCGCAAGCGACCGAAATTCTGGCAAATGCTCAATGACCTTTGGCAAAAGTGGCAAGTTATAGGAGAAGACCAATGTTAAAACGTACCTTTGACCCGTACCTACCACACTCATATGTGAAGTATCTGCGGATGTCGGATAAAAAGCAGAACAAACGCAGTCCAGATCAGCAGAATGATGAAATCGAACGAGTAAAGACCAACATGGGTCTTCCTTGGCGACAAGTTGGAGTCTATCGTGACGATGCGAGGAAAGGCGCTTATATAAGAAAGAGGAAAGCATTCAATCGGATGCTTACTGACATTCGTAGCGGTCGCCTTCAGTTAGATGTAATTGCAGTGGATACGACTGAGCGATTTGCGCGGTCTGATGAAATGCAAGGGATCAGAAAGGAACTCTACGAAAAATATGGTGTCGTGGTAGTTACCGCAGAAAGCAACTTCGCCAGCCCACTGACTCCTCAGGGAAAGATCTATGCTGCGGTCGAGGGATTCAGGAGCACCGAGGAGAATCGAATTAAGGGCCATCAGATTATTCGGTCCAAGAGAGATCTTGCGATGCAGAAGTTCTGGCCAGGTGGCCCCATTCCTGATGGTCTCAAACTCAAGGTCGTTATTCAGGAAGTTGACGGGGTGGAGACTGCCATCGGTTCAAGGCTTATACCCGATGACGATTCTAAGAAATGGATTCGAATGGCATATGTACGCTGTTACGAGACCGGCGAAGGCCCATCAAAGATTGCGAAATTCATCAAGCAATCTCCAGGTTTCCCGAAAGACAAAGATATTAGTGGTTCGACTGTCGCATATTGGCTGAAAAACGAGCTCTACAAAGGTGTGTTGATTTGGGCCGCAAATTGCACTGGCATTGTTGATGATGTACGTAAAGTTGAGCCCAACTCGCCAGAGGATATCCTCGTTGTTCCAGACTTCTGCCCGCCAATCGTGGAGCCTGAGCTTTGGGACAACGTTAAAGCCATACGTGACTCCCGAAAAAGATCACGGCAGGTCGATTGCGACGAAAAGCAAATTAAACCTCTCGCCGCTGGCTTCGCAATCTCCTATATGCTTAGTGGACTAACTCGCTGCGGATGTTGCGGTTCTTCAATGACACCCAAAACAAGTGGCCGTAAAAGTGTAACGGGTAAGACCTATACTTACTTTACTTGTCCTCGGAAGGCCGACGGTGGATGTGAAAATGGTTTAGGAATCCGCGAGAGCTGGCTCAGAAATCAAGTTGTTGACTACCTCCGGAAAAACTTATTTGGCGACTCAGATGTGAAATCCCAGTCACTGATCGAGCTCAAAAACTGGTTAACAAGTTTCTCAGTCAGAAAAAGAAATCAACTGATGATCCAAGACCCCAGTTGGAATCTGCAATCAACGAAATTGCTAACGGAATTTCTGGCTGGGCTCAGTCGCTTGCGAATCCTGACTTGCCATTGGAAACTCGGCAAATGCTTGAGTCCGAAATGGCGGCAGCGGTAAAACGAAAGATGAGCCTCGAGCAATCGTTGCACGAATGTGACCGTTTTGAAATTATTGACAGTCTTCAAGTTGACGACGTTGATATTTCAAATCGTCTTGGTCGACTGGGAGAGGTTCTTGGCAATACTAATCCTTGTTTGGCACACCTCGAGTTAAGCCTACACGTCGACCGGATCGACTGCTTTCCCGACGGTACTGTACGAGCCAGATTCTGCAAGCTTGGTTCTGGGGGTATTGAATTGATTGATACCATCGAGTCTCTTGAAGTTCGGACTGGGGATCCGATCGAATGGTCTAAAAAGTGCAAACCTCGTCGTCGAGCCCGCATTCACGTAACATCCGAGTCTCACGAACCGTTTGAATTGGACGCCTTGTCATTCTGGGCATCTGACCCGCGCAGATTTGATGAGCTTGGTGACAATTGGTTTGAGGTAGTCAATTTTACGGTCCCGGAGCCAACGTATTGGGCCAAAGAGAATGCGATTGCTGTCTCTGAAATGCGGCTCTCAGGCCTGACTCACGAGCAACTAGCCGATCATTTTAGTGTTTCGATACCGACGGTTCGAAAGGCTTTAAGAATTGGAAAGACGCTCGATGCCAAGTACAGCAAGGCCCCACGAAAAATGGCTCGAGCACGATGGCACGAGGACAACGCTGAATTGGTCTTCAAGACCAGCAGGGCGATGATGATGAAGGAAATGGTGAAGCATTTCGGTAAGTCCGATGTGACTCTTCGGAAAGCAATCGTTCATGCCCAAGATGTTCTTGGGCTGGCGTAGGGGAAGAGTCGAAACAAGGGCCTGCCACAGTGGCGACCCTTTTTTTTAGCTATCTGCGACTGCCAAATATGGCCATTTCGTAAAACCCTTGTTTTTACTGAGGGAAAGTTGCCAAGCGAAACGCAAGCGGTTCTCGTATCTGTCGCGTACATGGTCTTGTACATTGAAAATGCAAAAGCCTTTGCCGATAGATTTTGGCTGCTACGTGAACCTTGAAAGACCTCGATGATTTTAACAACTAACCAATCGCTAATACGATCGGACAACCACAAACAGGAATAAAAATGAACTCAAAGAAAACACGTTCCGTGAGAACCAAACACACCATGGTCGAGAAGATCTACAAAGGTGAAGCCGTTGAAATTGACGCAGGCCTTGCACCGCTCATCGAAGAAATTTGGAAGGCTGGCATCAGTACCTACATGAGCTGTCAGGAAGTCAGCGAAGGGATAGCATGGATTGAATTTGACACCGTTCAAGACCTATTGAAGTTCCTAAATATTGCCACAGTCTTTGAGCCAGAGAACAACTCGATCTACAACAGAGCACAGTATCTCAACACCGATGGGATTATTTTGCCTATTTGGGAATTCAGGCTGAACCTGCTGGATATCGAGGAATTAACCCCTAACCGCCAACCGGGTGACATCGTGTCTTTTCACGCATCTGTTGGGGCGTACTTCCCACATGCTGATATTCCAGCGTTGCTGGAAAACTTGGAGGAGTTTAATTCATTAAGAGAAGCTGACTGTACTGAATAAATTCTGAGTAGAGCATTTCACTGATGCCCGACACGATCCTGCCATGTGATCTGACCTTCGCTGAAGAACATGAAGCATGCCGAGCCCTTAAAGGCTCTATGCTTCGTCAGGAGGTCTATGCCTTGGATGGGAAAGGTGTCAGTTGCGAGTATCCGTTTGGGCACCCGTACACCGTCACAGAGCAGAACTTTACAGTTCGCGAGCTTCAATCTATAGGCGACCAGCGTCATGGGGTCTTCTTCACACACCCGCGAGAGGTCATCAACTACCACTATGAACGAAATCCAGTTGATCCTCGAATCAGCCACGCATTGACGTTGGATGTCGACGATTTTGGCAATGTTCGCAAAGAAGCCGCCGTGGCGTACGGTCGGCGACAGAAGATTGTCCAGATCGACCGTTTTGGGCGCAAGCGATCAGTGGACAATCCAGAACTGAGAAAACTTGATCCACGTGACCAAGCCAAACAAACTCAAACCCACATCACTTTTACCGAGAACCAGTTCACGAATTCGATTGATAGAAATGATGGTTCGGGTGACCAATACGTCGCACCACAGTTGGCTGGTTCGGATACGTATGAGCTGACAGGAGTCAGACCCAAATACGGATCTGAGAGACTTTCGTTTGACCAGTGGATTCGAAACGACTTCGCGATCTTGCGCTGTGCCGATGAGATCGAATATGAATCGAAGCCAGACCATGCCGATCATCAAAAACGCCTGGGCGAGAAAGTTCGAACGCAGTATCGCAGCGATGATCTGTCCGCCATTTTGCCGGTGGGCGATATCGAACCCAGAATGCTTGCCGGAGAAACCTACAAGCTTGCATTCACTCCCGGACTGATCGCTCGGACTTTCCTCCGAGAACACAAGAATGGCGACTCAGAGCACCTACTGTCTGATCCCGTGAGTGTTTTGTCTGTTGAAGCAGATCAATCCGCCGCTGATCGGGGAGGCTATGTCGATCTGGATAACGATGGCAATTGGTGGATTCCATCTGGCAGGACGTTTTTATCGCCAAATCCTGACGACACGTCATGCCAAGAACTGGAATTCGCCAAAGACCACTCCTTCCTTGATCGTCGCAATCGAGATCCATTCCACACCGACAACGCACCTACCGAAACGACGGTTACCTACGATAAACATGATTTGTTGACCGTCGAGACCTGCGATCCAGTTGGTAACAAGACCGCAGCCACAAATGACTACCGCGTCCTGCAACCGCGTTTGGTGCTCGACCCTAATCGAAACCGCAGCGAAGTCGCCTTTGATGCGCTGGGCATGGTTGTTGGCACGGCCATCATGGGCAAGCCTGAAGAATCAGTCGGTGATTCGCTGGAAGGTTTTGTCGCCGATCTGGACGAACAGGATTTGCAACAACACCTTGCCAATCCTCACGACGATCCCCACGCGATTCTGCAAAAGGCAACAACTCGCCTGACCTATGATTTGTTCGCATTTCACAGAACGGCTGAATCAGAAAACCCACAGCCACCCGTTGTCCATACGATTGCTCGTGAAACGCATGAGTCGGAACTTGGCGAAAGTGAGAAAACCAAAGTTCAGCTAAGCTTCAGTTATTCCGACGGATTTGGTCGTGAGATTCAAAAGAAGGTGCAAGCTGAATCCGGACCGGCCCCATTGCGAGATCCGGCTGGCAAGATCATCGTTGACGAAAACAACCAGCCTGTCTTTGGCGAAGACGTTTGCGAGCACCGCTGGGTCGGAAGCGGATGGACGATCTTCAACAATAAAGGCAAACCGGTTCGCCAATTCGAGCCTTTTTTCACCGACACACATTGCTTCGAGTTCGATGTTCAAGTCGGAGTCAGCCCGGTTTTGTTCTACGATCCTGTTGAGCGAGTCATCGCAACGCTGCATCCTAACAGCACGTACGAAAAAGTCGTGTTTGATCCTTGGAAGCAAACCACATACATCGAGCAACATAAATCAACCGTTTCCTTCGACGCACTCGATCGACCAACGCATCAAACATCGCCAGACGGCAGCGTTATTCACTTGCACTACAACGAAGCGAGGAGCGCAAGGTTCTCATCAACCAGCTTAGTAAAGGATCTCCTGCAGGTGGAAAATGGGATGTACTGCTGTTTTCAGGAGGTGGGAATGATATCGTTGGTGATCCGATGGCATTGTGGGTTCGAGAGTTCGACAGCTCGGTCGCACCCAGAAAGCTTATTAACCAACCGAGGTTTCAGGTGGCATTAGACTTAGTCAAAGCTGGCTATGAAGACCTGATTGAACTTCGCGATTCCCTTAGCCCAGAAACTCATTTGGTTTTTCATTCGTATGCTAAAGGCGACAACTACGTTTGTACGGTTGACGGATATTTGCTGTCTCCCAACTTAGTATCATCTAACGTCGAAAATCTTGATCTGGATTTCCAGAATTCGGATCACCATCCATCAGTTCTTACATTTGAGCTGAAGCCAATTGACGGTTCATCCGTCATCCAGGAATGAACCATAGGTCTGATTTACCGGCCTAACCGATCAAGAGAACTGTAAAGTCATTTTGCCAAGCAAACAGGAGTTGATTCTTATCGCATCACGCAAATACGCTAGTTTCTTGCCCCCAATTACTCACTGTTTTCGAACCACCAGTCGGCGTCGTTTGTGCCAGGGCGCGGGATGAACTTGGCAAGTCGTTGGATATTTGAAATTGACTCAGCTAGAATCCCAGGAGATACACCGCAAAGTTCTGCCCAGCTCCTCACCAACTCTGGAGTTCCCAGAACATCGACACTCAATTCCTTGCTGATTCTGCGAGCAACTCTGTCGTCAGTAGCAAGCGTTAACGAACGGTGTTTTGCAATGGCCAGACAAGCCGCTTCACCATCATCGAGTCTTACGGCAAGCTGCACGAACAAATCAGATTCCTCACCAGACTGCAACGAGCAACTATTCAATACACCTTTATTGATCAGCTCTTGGACTCCAACGGGAGCTTTGAGCAACTTCTCAGGGTCATCGGGATCTGGTTGATAGACAAACAAAAGTTCTGCGACAACAACATCGGGCACACTCATTTGGTGCGGTTTGTTCGAGTTTGATTCATCCTTGGTAAAGTAATGTCCCGAAGCGATAAGGTTCAACATGCAACAGGCATCGACAACAACGTCATTCATTGACGGATCGTCCTCCCTGTTCTGGCAGCAACGACTTCTCAAAAGGGAGTTCTAGTTGTCGTGGTTCACCGTCATCTTCGACTACGGTACTGGCTCGACATCGGTTAACGACTTCACGTGCCGCCAGAGGGTCGCACCTCAAGAATCTACCAAGTTGCCCCTGACTGATTTTCTCCTGTTCGTATGCTTGAACGGCAAGGTACTTGTAGCGACTTGGGTAAGGATCGCCGTTGATCGGGTGCTCCGGTAGCTCAAGCATCGCCTGTGCTTTGCGAGGGGCCAAACCAGACTCTTTCATCGCTCTCCACGAACCTTTTGGGATCAAGCCAAGCTGTTCCAAGCGACGTGCCATCGCTTCGACGGACACAAAGTAAAAGTGACTGAGCCGACACAGATCAGCAACCTGAAAGTCACCAGTTATGGTGACGGTTTTTTGAAAACGTTTACGCAACGAGCTTGTTGGCATCAAGAAGTTAAGTGCAAAGTGTTCTGCAAATCTCTCATTCGCAGGCTTCCGACCGGGGAAACTAAGGTAGTCGATTCCCGGTTGATAACGATCAACGATCAAGTGCCCATACTCGTGAAGCATAGAGACCCGTCGCTTCTCGGCGGGATGATTTCGATTGATCAGAATGCAGCATCCCAAGTCTGGAGTGTATGCGTACATCCCAGCAATGTTGGCAGGCAATACCCAGTAAAACAAACGCAAGCCAACATCCCACTCCAAAATACTTCTCAGGTTGGTGACGGGTTGATCACCTAATCCAAGTCGCTGCCGCTCTTGAATCGAAACCGACTCAGCCAGCAAGATGGGGTCGAGCCGTGGACTCAGTTCAACCACTGGCGGATAGTTGAAGTCCAATGGTGATTTCATTAGCTTTTCAAGATCGCAATAGTCCTCGGCCAAACGCTGCAATTCTTCAATACCTTCGCCCAACAGTTTGTTGTCCGACTCCTTCATTTTGCCAGCAACTGCACGCAGGTGCGGCTGCAACTCGACAACAGGTTCACCACTGCGAACAAGATCATGAACTTTACGCCCCAGAAAGGAGGCAATGCTTCGGATCTCGTCGCCAGACACACTTCGTTCGCCTTTTTCAATGGCGATGTAAGTTGGCCTACTGACTCCCAAGTGGTCAGCAACATCCTTTTGGGTTGAGCCACGAACTTTACGTGCCTCTACGATTCGCTTTCCCAAAGCCTTCGGATCAATTGATTCAAGCTGACGCACGAGCTACCCCTTCCTTGGTTGATTCGAGCTTTAACATCTTCGTCCATGAATATCCGTTCTTATCCGCCCTGCGCACTACGTTGACCCATTCGTCACGATACCGTCCAAAAAGATTCACAAATGGAGACATGGAATCTCGACGTTGAACCGCTCTTGTTCCAAGCAGGTGTCGCAAAATTCGATCCGGCACTTCTTTGCCGAGTTGAACTCTTTCAAGCTCTCGAACCTGCATCAAGTACGCTTTAAGAAAACGAAGTTCCTTTGTAGGAATTACTTGTTCAACGCCGTCGTTGGCAAACAGGTCGTACTTGTATGATTTTGCATCTTCCTCAATCTCTGCAGTGAGAATGGACTGTCGTCTGAACAAACATGCAGGGCAGACTCCGCATTGCTTCCCAAGCTTTTGACGCAATGGGAAATGCACACAAGAAACAGTTTGGTTGACCAACCCTTCTAGGCCGTTCTTCTTTAGCCCGGCAACGACCTCTCCCTTGGTTCTATCCTTAAATGGAAGCACGAAGTCAATTTGCTTCTCTGCCACAGTACTGGCAAGCGACGACATCAATCGCAGGAATTCTGGATGGGTACTTCGAGTAGTACGTGAACCAGTCATTCCCGCCATCAACGGCAAGTTGATCGCTCCAACCCCAGACTCATAGATCTCGACTTCCGAACTTTGGCACATATAGGCAGTTGCTGCACCAGCAGCCAAGAAAAGGAAAGCCCTGCTTCGTTGGCTATTCTCTTCGTTTCTTCGCCTTTCTTTCTTGTGCAATAAGTGTGCTTTGAAAATCAGTGGATTGATATCGTTTTCGTGCCTGCCGCCACCGATGAAGTCGATCTGCTTTTTGACAATATGTCTTTGCCCACATTGATGCCATACGTTCACTGGAACCGCTGGCCTATCGGGTTCCGCAACAATCTGATTTGCGAATCCTGCCGCCGAGTCCAGTCCGCCACTGTAGAGCGCAATGCGAGTATCACTACCGAATTGAAATAGACTCGACTGCCAATTTTGAACGTTGCTACGGTCATCTTTCACGAAAGAAAGATCCCATGAATCGTCAGTTAAAAACTCCAAGCAATCCAGCAAGCTTTCTTTCACATCACTTGAGTTCCAACGATCTGGTTCAAGAACACCGATCTCAAGTTCAATTGATCGTGACCAGCGCCGTTGTTGGTCTCGCCGATTTCTCCGAACCAACCTGTCGGCCACATAGGTCGCCATTCCTATCCGCAGTAAGTCGGTCATCGAAGCAGAAATTGACTTGGAAAAAAAATGTTCGATCAAGTGAATGTCGAATCGAAAGTCAGTTCCGGCCGCCAGCTTTACTGGTTGAGGATGACCGGGCAGTCGTACAGAAATATCAAATGGAATCATCACTTTTTGTCTCCCAGCAAAGACACTTCCATCAATCCTTTTTCATCTTTCTGCTTTTGCTCTTTGCTACTCTGCTTTACCGTTGGAAGCCAATCGTTCTTGTCGTCTAGCTTTTTCGCAATTCGATTCATGTCAGGGCGAACTCGTTCTCTTACGTCATCCAGCACTTTTTTGAGTTCGTTCACAGATTCCCATTGGTTGCCAACAACTTTGTGGGCGATCTGGTCAAAGACACGATCAACAACTCCATCGAGATAGGAGCTTATAAGTTGACGATCAGGCTCGCCTTCGCAGACCGATGCTGTTTGCTGAAACAGATTGGCGAACTCATGTCCGTCGCAACGGCGGATCAATTTTCGCATTGCTTTCTGATCATCTCGGCTTGCCATGAAATCGGAAAACGAGGTTCCACATTCAAGAAATTCCTTAAACGCTTTGCGTAGCGATTTGGGCAATTTCAATTCGACTTGTCGAGCAATTTCAGGATTTGATTTTCGCTTCTCGACCGCATCCAGTACGTGCTTCCAGCGCTGACCGCCGGGAGTGCCAATGTCGAGGGATTCATTTTCAGCCATTTCTCTGATTCCATTTCGGGAGATCTGAACACTATTTGCATTGTCGGCATGGACTTGACAATGTCAACAGCCAAAGGTTCGTACGTGCTATTTGTGTAAAATAAAATGCTAGCAACCATTGTTGGCAGCGCAGGCTCACTTTGGTAAGGTTTACCAAGGTCGTGGCGAAAGCCATTCAAGCGACAGGAAATAAGGAGACCGAGGTGGAAAACTTACGGGATTTCTTGCGTATTTCAGAGGCTGCGGAGTATTTGGGTGTCTCCAAAAACACCCTCCGCAACTGGACAAACGCAGGCAAGATTGCCGTTCACCGACATCCGGTGAACGACTATCGGCTGTTCAAGAAAGAGGAACTCGATGCACTGCTTCAGCAGTTGCAGGAGCCGCCTAGTTCAAGAAACAGAAAACCAAAATAGACAACGAGTAACGGAACTTTTGTTCCGCCATTTTTTAGCAGCGTGGTGTCATGCCTGAAGCAAACACAAACAACTTGATGCAAGCCATTGAACAGGTGAAAACCTCGTTCAATCGTCTCGTATTGTTGGTTGCTCCAAGCGGTAGCGGAAAGACATCGCTTCTGCACGAGGTATGCGAGACACATTCTTGCCCTTTGATCAATGTGAATCTGCAGCTCAGCCAAGAGCTTCTGGGGATTCCGAAAGGCAAGAGACCGTCGAAAGTTGATCGCATCTTTGGAACCTTGATCGAGGAATCGGCTGGCGATCTTGTTTTGCTTGATGACTTGGAAGTTCTCTTCGATCCGATTTTGCAACTAGATCCATTGCGACTGCTCAAAGGGCACAGCCGCAATAAAACACTGGTCGCCTCATGGAACGGTTCGTTTGAAGAGGGACTTCTCACTTACGCCGAACCGCAACACCCGGAATACAAAACATACCGAGACATCGAAGTGCCCGTTGTCTCGATCACGAATCAACCATCAGCAAGTAATTGATTGTCAGCATGAAGTACAAAGACCTGATCGACTTCGAGCCCATCGAATCCATCATCCAATTGCGTGAGGCAAACTCTCACGACAAGGCCAAGAGTCTTGTCGAAACGTTTGTCATTTCGGATCGGATGGCCGAGCAACTATTCGATGTTGTCTTCCCGAACCTGCAGTTCGACAAACCCGCTGACAACAAAGGCATCCTGATCGTCGGCAACTACGGTACGGGTAAATCCCACTTGATGTCATTCATCTCAGCATTGGCAGAACACGAAGATCTGTCCAGCTCTTGCCGCAACAAAGAAGTTGCAAAGGCAGCAAAACCGATCACAGGACGATTCAAGGTCATCCGAAGTGAAATCGGTGCAACGCAAATGGGATTGCGTGACATCATTTGCGGTGAGCTTGAAGATCACCTGAAGGAAATGGGAGTCGCGTTTTCATTCCCTCCTGCCGCCAAGGTTCGCAACAACAAAGACGGCCTGACAGAGATGATGGGCAAGTTCCACGAAAAGTTCCCGGACCACGGGCTGCTGATGTTCGTGGACGAGTTGCTCGACTACTTGCGCAGTCGCAACGATCAAGAAGTGATTCTTGATCTGAACTTCCTGCGTGAAGTCGGAGAAGTTTGTGCCAATTTGAAATTTCGATTCTTGGCAGGACTTCAAGAAGCGTTGTTTGACAACCCTCGGTTTCAATTTGTTGCAGAGTCTATTCGGCGAGTCAAAGACAGATTCGACCAGCTTCGCATCGTTCGGCAGGACGTGGCCTACGTTGTTGCGGAACGACTTTTGACCAAGGATGAAAAGCAAAAGGCATGGATTCGTGAGCACTTGGAAAAGTTTACGCCTCTCTACGATTCAATGGCTGAGCGGTTGGATGAGTTTGTGCAGCTCTATCCGATCCACCCGGCTTACCTTGAAAAGTTCGAGTTGATTTCGATTGCTGAAAAGCGTGAGATTTTGAAAACGCTCAGCTCCGAAATGCGCCGACTGCTTGATGAGAATGTGCCCGAAGGCGAAACCGGGTTGGTCAGCTACGACTCCTACTGGAGTCATCTGCGAGACAACGCCTCCATTCGTTCAATTCCAGATGTGCGGGACGTGATCGACAAAAGTGGCGTTTTGGAAAACCGCATCAAGCAGGCGTTCACTCGAAAAGCTTACACACCAATGGCATTGCGAATTAGCTCTGGCTTATCCGTTCATCGGCTGACGACTGATGACGTTCATGCCAAGATCGGCCCGACAGCAAGTGAAATTCGTGACGATTTGTGTCTCTTTCATGAAGCGCTGCCTGAAAAGAACAGTGAGTTTCTCAAGACGACCGTTGAGTCATGCATGAACGAGATCGTCAAAACAATGAGCGGCCAGTTCATCACCCATAACCGTGAGAACGATCAGTATTTTCTCGATCTTGAAAAGAACATCGACTACGACACCGAGATCGAAAAACGATCCGAAAGTCTCTCAAAGAGCGAACTCGACCGATACTACTTCGATGCACTTAAGCGAGTCATGGAGTGCGTTGATCGCCCAGAGTACGTGCCTGGCTACCGCATCTGGGAACACGAAGTAGACTGGCAATCACATAAGATTTTTCGACGTGGCTACATGTTCTTTGGTGCCCCTAACGAACGCTCAACGGCCCAACCGCCACGTGACTTCTACCTGTATTTCATGCAGCCATTCGAGCGGCCCAAAAAGAACTGGGAAGACAACCTTGCGGATGAAGTCTTTTTCATTCTCAAAAAACCAGACGAAAAATTTGATACGGCTCTTCGTCTTTACGCAGGTGCTCAGGCAATGTCGGCGACGGCAGGTAGTGCCACCAAGAAGAACTATCTCGACAAAGCAGACATTCACCTGAAGTCTTTGACGACATGGTTGCGTGAAAACATGCTGACAGCTTTCGACGTAGTTCATCAGGGCGTAGCGAAGAAGATGCTGGAAGTCCTGAAAGGTCAGAAGACCGGAAACATGACCGTTCGAGAACTGGTCAATCTTGTTGGAACCGTTGCCTTGGAGCAAACGTTCGAGGAGCGATATCCCGAATACCCAAAGTTTGCAGTCACGCTAACCAGCGACAACATTGGTGATGCCGTTTCCAGTGGAATCCGGGCCTTGTCGGGAGGAGTTCACAATAACTTGGCGACGGCGATCCTTGCTGGGTTGGAACTTGTTGAAGGAGAAAAAGTTCGTCCACACGAGTCACGATATGCCAAAGCAGTGCTGACGAAACTTGAAGGCAAACCGCAGGGGCAGGTGCTAAATCGAAATGAGTTGCTCGAAGAAAAGTACGCCAACGTCGAAGTTGAACAGCAGTTTCGTTTGGAGCCAGAGTTGTTCACCCTTGTGCTTCTATCGCTGGTTCACAGCGGCGATATCACATTGCGTTTGGTTGGCAGAGAGGCAGTCGATGCATCGTCTCTATCCGATGCCACCAAGAAATCCGTTGACGATTTTTGCAAGTTTAGGCACGTAGAGCGTCCAAAGGACATTCCGCTTGGTTCGCTCGTGGCGCTGTTTGAGTTGGTTGGCCTGCCCGAAGGAATCATTCGAGATCCGAATACACGGGAGGACGCAATTCGTCAGCTTCATGAGAAGACGGCAGGTGTCGTCAAGCGTGCTGTGATCGCCAAGCAGCATGCACAATCTGGGATGCCATGCTGGGGCCACGAATTGATCCCAGTTGAAAAGCGAGATGAATACCGTCAGCGACTCGATGACTTTCAAAGTTTCTTGGAAAGCCAGCAAGCGATCAACACACCGGGCAAGCTCAAGAATTTTTCGGCGACCGTTGACGACGTAAAGACCTTCAATGAGAGCTTCAAACTCTTGGAGGAACTGGAATCAACTAATGAATTGGTCGGCGAACTGATGCCACTGACTTCTTATCTCACAATGGCTGCGTCGGCATTGCCAAGCGGAGATCCGTGGATTGAGAAATCGGAAAAGCTTCGTGACGAATGGCAACCCCAGTTGCGTGATGCAGAAAAACGCAGTGATCCAACCTTCCGGCAGAAGTTGGTTCAGGCAATCGAAAAATGCAAGAAGGAGTACCAGACTCGCTACCTTGAACTGCACAAGAAAAGCCGACTGGGGGTTAACGAAGAAGAGAAAAAGCGGAAGCTTGAAAAAGACCCACGGCTGGATCGACTTGGCAAACTTGCAGGCATCTCAGTCCTGTCCCACAGCAGCTTGACTGATCTTCAAGGACGACTTGGCAAACTGAAGCCATGTTATTCGTTGATCAAAGACGACATGAACACACACCCTGTTTGCCCGCACTGTGCGTTCCGACCAAGCGATGAAAAAGCATCGGCAAGTGGAGCCGCCGTTCTCGATGGAATCGACGAAGAGATCGACAAGCTACTCGATAGCTGGGCTGAAACGATTCTGTCTGATCTCAGTGACCCAACGGTTGGCGACAGTATCAAGCTTCTTGACGCAGACCAGAAAAAGGCCGTCAAGAAACTGATCAAAGATGGTGGCTTGCCCAAAAAAATCAGTACCGAACTTGTACAGGGTATTCACAGCGCACTAGAAGGACTGACGCCGATCAAGGTCAATCCGGGCGAACTGATTGGCAAGCTCAGCGACGGCAGTGCATCCTGTACCGTTGATCAATTTCGACAGCGGTTTGATGAATTCGTAACAGAGATGACTCGTGGCAAAGAAGTTGGAAAAGTACGCATCGTTATTGAAGACAAGGAATAGCCACAATGACGACTCATTTGTCAGCACGACTGGTATGGCATGATCGAGGGTGGGATGGTCACGTTTGTGACAACCCGGCTGCGAATGCGTGTTGTGTTATTCAACAGCACATTCGAGAGTCATTGTCGAACCCTGAAAAGCTTCAACGAGAAATCGACAACGCAGGGCTACCCTTGGCTCAGTTGGACGGCTGGCGTCCTCCGTGTTCTCGTGACCCTCTCGCATTCTCGGCGCTTGGTTGCACAATCACCCACAACGATCCGCTGGACTTCCGCCGCCTTCCCTCGGTAAATGAAGAACTGCCCGCCTATTCCTTTTGCACATCACCCTACCGATGGATGCGAGAAGAGAATTTTCCTCAGCTTTGCGAAGACGAACGGCTGGAGATCCGTGGTCCGGACGAAGCAAAACAAGCAGGCTGGGTGTTTGAACCTGATCGCCAACGAGCACTGCTGAAAGAGTTCTGGGGGCGACTGGAAAAGAACGAGTCGCTGGTCTTCTTTTATTGCAATGAAGGGAATCCACTCGGTGAAAATCTGAGTCGTGTTTTGGTCGGAGTCGGGCGCATTACCAACATTGGTTCGCAAATCTACTTCGGAACCAAAAAAGGCTACGAAGACGAATACCCGGTTTGGTCTCGGTGTATTACCCACGACCATGAGACCCAAGGATTCCGCCTTCCCTATCAGGAATACTTGCGTGAAGGACACGATCCAGCCAACATCATCTGCACCATTCCAGATGGAACGATGCTGGACTTCTCCTACGTTGGTGAACATGTCAGTGATGACACTGCGGTCGGAGCGTTAGAGCGGCTTCTTCAGTGTGTTCAGAATGTGCGTGACGAAAACAAAGTCACCGGCGACTGGGATCGCCACATCGCTTGGCTGAACGATGTTCTTTCAGAAGTGTGGAAGAACCGTGGCCCATTCCCCGGCGCTGGTAGCGTACTTCAGTTCCTCGGCGTCGAAGTCGGCACAGCATTCCATCGTCAGGTGCTGATGCCCATGATCAAAAAGGGGGAAAACGCTTGGGACTACCTGCTTTCCATTTTGCAGGGCAAACAAAAATGCGATGACAAAAAGTACGCCAAGCCATTGGAGCAAGCGGCACAACGCTGGGCCGCCTATGGACAGCCAAAACGTGATTTGCTGGCAAAGCTCGTGCGTTTTGAACTGACGCCGAAACAGGTCAAACGAATCGCCGACGAAGACGAACGCATCGAAGCCGGAATCAACGCAACGCCAGAAGAACTGGTCACCAATCCGTATCTCATTTGTGAAATGGATGAAGGCGGAGAAGACCGGGACGTTATTTCGCTGGAAGTCATCGACCGGGGAATGCGCCCCGAAGGTGACGCAGCGTTGTATCTCCCCAAGGATGAAAAGATCCCTCAAGACGATCCTCGTCGTGTTCGTGGCTGTGCCGTTACCGTACTAAAGAATGCGGCAGCCGAAGGCGACACATTGATGCCGCTTGGCGAAACGCTGAACCTGATCAAGAAACAATTCCCCGAACGTCGAGCATGTTTGCCGGATCGTGAACTTGTGATTGGCCAAAGCGACTTCTATGAGGAAGTGCTCAAGTTTCGAGCCGAAGCCGAGCCGCCGACATTGGCGTTGAAGATTCTGGCGGAGTTGGAAACAGAAGTTGGCACACGCCTGAAGCGTCGATTGAAAAGAAAAAACGATTCGCCACCCGATGAATGGTCATGGGAAGAGCTGCTCAAAAAGGAGTTCTCCAAATCGGGGTCATCAAAGCTGCCACCGGAAGTCGAAGAACGTGCCCGAGCTGAGAAGGCCAAGGCTCTGCAGGTCTTATATGAATCTCGGTTCAGTGTTCTTACTGGGCGAGCCGGAACGGGTAAGACAAGCGTGCTCAATGTCTTTCTCAAGGGTTTGAAAGAACTGGACGGCCAACAGAATGTTCTCTTGCTTGCTCCCACCGGGAAAGCACGAGTACGCATGATGGATCGGACTGGTCGAGATGATGCGATGACGATTCACCAGATGTTAATGCACAACAACTGGATCAACCCCAAGAACTTTGCGCTGAAGTATCAGGGCGGCGAGCAACGATCCGCACCAACGGTCATCATCGACGAAGCCTCGATGATCGCAATGGATCTGATGGGCGTCTTGTTTCGGGCACTGGATCTGAATGCGGTTAAGCGTTTGATTCTGGTCGGTGATCCGAACCAGTTGCCTCCCATCGGCCCCGGTCGTCCATTCGTTGACATCGTTAGCTGGTTAAAAGCAGATCAGGAAGAAGTCGAAAAGCATTACCCGAAAGGCTTTCAAGTTGCGGCCAAGGATCGAAGCCGTTGTTATGCCCATCTTAGCGAGCGTGCAAGACACGAAGACCACAACAGTCTCGCCCTGCAGCTGGCTGACGTTTACCTTAGCGACGAAGGCTCAGCCGGTGATGATGAAATGCTATCCCGAGTTGCTCGGAAAGATGTCGGCGGCGATTTGGAAGTTCACTTCTGGCAGGATCATGTTCAATTGGATGTCTTGCTGCACGAACGTATGACTCAGTTGTTGCGTCTTGAAGACGGCCCGAAATGCTATGTGCCGTTTAACACCAGTATCGGAGTTGCGAATGGTCGAGACGAAGAGCACCAACCTGAGAAAGCAGAACACTGGCAGATTCTTAGCCCGGTCAAAAAGCATGAATTTGGAACGGCTGAAATCAACCGCAAGATTCAGGGACGTTATCGTGGCGGGATGCTAAACAATTCACGTCGAAGAAAAGGAAAACTTGCTAAACCGTTTGGTGAACAGGAGATCATTTGGACGGACAAGGTTATCCAGATTTTCAATAATCGACGCTGGTCGCAACCCCGAGAGAAAAACGGGATGGACTATGTGGCCAACGGTGAAGTCGGTGTGGTCACTCGCAGCTTCAAGAACAAAGGCAAAGCGGACACGATAGGCGTCGTGTTTTCGACTCAGCCCAAAGTCATGTACTACTACAAGCGTGGCGAAGTCGATGCGAATTTGGAATTGGCTTATGCCATGACCGTTCACAAGTCTCAAGGAAGCGACTTTGAAATCGTATTCCTTGTTCTGCCTGCCAAGGCGTCAACGCTATCTAAAGAGTTGCTTTATACCGGCCTGACAAGATTCAAGAAAAAGCTAGTGCTTCTGGTTGAGCGAGACACCGGTGTTCTTGAGCGACTGCGAAAACCATCTGAGTCTGACACATTGCTGCGAAATACAAATTTGTTATTGGCAGCCGTTCGACCGGAAGACGTAAACAAGTGGTACGCCAATCATCTAATGCACCGCACAGCCACTGGCGTTCCAGTCCGCTCCAAGTCGGAGGTAATCGTTGGTGATACAATGACTCGACTGGACATTAGTTACAAGTACGAAGAGAAGCTCCTGTGCAAGAGCGGAAACCCCAACGATTATCGTCTGCCGGACTTTACCGTCAGCTTCGAGGGCGATGTGTTCTACTGGGAGCACTTGGGGATGCTGAGCGTTCCCTCCTACAAAGAGAAGTGGGAGCGGAAAGAGCAATGGTACAAAGACAACGGCTACTTCGATCAGCTAATCACGTCGGAAGACAAACCGGACGGCAGCATTAGCTCAACTGAGATCGAAAGCATCGCCCGCAAGCACATTTTGATGGAAGACGACGAGTAAACGACATGGCAAAGGAAACACAAAAACTGTTCGCCCCAGAAGATGATGGGCCTATCGAGTGTCTTGGCATCACATTTGAAAATGAAGAAAAGCGCAGAGAGCATTTCACGGAAATTCTTCGCAACAAATTAGATGATCCTGAATTTCGTTCCATAAGCGGGTTTCCGACTGGTTCAACAGAATCCATTTTGGAAATGTCAGATCCACCTTTCTACACAGCTTGTCCCAATCCGTTTCTTTCGGATTTTCTGAAGCAGGCGAGAAAGAACTCATCTGAAACAGACCGGCAAAAAACGACTCCTTATGCAATTGACGTAAGCATCGGGAAGACTGACCAGCTTTATCGAGCCCACGCATACCACACCAAGGTTCCACATCTTGCGATTGTGCCATCGGTGCTCAACTACACTCAGCCGGGCGATATTATTTTGGATGGGTTTTGCGGCTCAGGGATGACTGGAGTTGCGGTGCAATGGTGTGCCACAGCCCCAAATGAATATCGAGCGAAAATCGAGGAGCACTTCAAAAACGAAGACCGCAGTGCTCCTACTTGGGGTAAACGCTATGTAGTTCTGTCTGACCTGTCACCGGCGGCTTCCTTTATCGCAAGTAACTTCAACTTGAAGTTTTCCGTTGAACAGTTTGCGGAAGCGGCTGAACGGATTCTTTCGCAGGTTGAAGAAGAGTTAGGTTGGATGTATTCGACTCGGCACAAAAAAGATGAATTTGGACAGATCAACTACACGGTTTGGAGTGAAGTATTTGCGTGTTCTACATGCACTGAAGAAATTATCTTTGTAAAGGCGGCGCTCAATCCAGAAACCAAGAGAGTTGAAGCGTCATTTGCGTGCCCTCACTGCGGTGCGGTAGCCAAGAAAGAAAAGCTGGATCTCTTGTACACCGCTGAACCTACTGTTGCGGGAAATGAAGTGCGGCAACGCCCTAGGCGGGTGCCTGTAATCATCAACTACAAATATGGCGGTAAAACCTTCGAGAAGGAGCCCGACGCACAGGACTTAGAAGTCTTGGATCGTGTTTCACGTATGCCAGTGGCAACTACCTTTCCAACAGACAAATTTCCAGAATGTCAAATGCTACGTGTCGGTCGAATGAAAACGACAGGCGTTGAGTACGTCGATGACCTATTCATTCGACGTCAAGCTATTTCCCTTTCACGAATGTGGGAGTTGGGCAACGAGATTGAGGAGACTCGATTGAGACACAATGTCCTGTTCTTTATTGAGCAAGCAATTTGGGGAATGTCATTGCTCAACAGATACAAAACAATCATGCATGGAAAGACTTCAAGCTCGAACGTGAATCAATACCTCAGTGGTGTTTTTTACGTTCCGTCCCAGCATTCGGAAGCCTCACCTTCTTACAATCTAAGAAACCGGCTCAAGCGTCTTGTCAAAAATGCATTTTCAAGGAATTACACAAGTCAGGATTCGGCGATCATCTCAATTGCTGACTGCTCGAATTCTCGATTGCCCGACGATTCGATTGACTACATCTTTACCGACCCTCCGTTCGGCGAAAACATCTACTATTCAGACCTTAACTTTCTTGTTGAGGCATGGCATGGAGTGTTCACAGATTCTACCCCTGAAGCGATTGTTGACAGAGTGCGTGGCAAGTCTGTCCTCGACTATCAACGATTGATGCAGGCTTGTTTCAAGGAATACCAGCGTGTCCTAAAGCCCGGGAGATGGATTACGGTTGTGTTCCACAACTCGCAGAATGCTATTTGGAATGCGATTCAGGAGGCGTTGGAGCATGCCGGGCTGGTGGTAGCTGACGTTCGTACTCTTGATAAGAAGCAAGGATCTTTTCAACAGGTCGTTAGTGGGAACACTGTGAAGCGAGACTTAATTATCTCAGCCTATAAACCCAACGGCGGCCTCGAAGAGCGGTTCAAAGTGCAAGCAGGAAACGAAGAAGGAGTGTGGGATTTTGTTACCACACACTTGCGTCAACTGCCAATTTTCGTGGCAAAATCAACAAAAGCGGAAGCGATTGCGGAACGAACAAGCCATCTTCTGTTTGACAGAATGGTTGCTTTCCATGTTCAGCGAGGTGTCTCGGTTCCATTGTCTGCGGCGGAATTCCGCAACGGACTGCATCAGCGTTTTCCAGAGCGTGACGGGATGTACTTCCTTTCCGAGCAGGTAGAAGAATATGACCGGAAGCGCATGACAGTCTCAGAAGTTTCTCAGCTTGAACTTTTTGTAAGTGACGAAGCAAGTGCGATTCAATGGTTGAAGCAACAGCTCAAACAGAAGCCGCAAACGTTTCAAGAACTCCAGCCGCAATTCATGCAAGAGCTTTCAGGCTGGCAAAAGCATGAGAAATCTTTGGAGCTTTCGGAGTTGTTGGATCAAAACTTCCTTTGTTACGAGGATTCGGAAGACGTACCAAGCCAGATACACAGTTACTTGTCTAGCAACTTCAAAGACCTAAGAAGCCTGCCCAAAAGCGATAACAAGTTGAAAACCAAAGCAAAAGGCAGGTGGTACGTGCCAGACCCACGAAAGGAAGTTGATCTTGAGAAGAGAAGAAATCGGGACTTGATGAAAGAGTTTAACGAGTATCGAAACTCCAAAGGCAAACTCAAAACTGTGCGTTCCGAAGCTCTTAGGGCTGGCTTCAAAGATCGGTGGCAGGAGAAAGATTTCGAAACGATTGTCGAGATTGGTGATCGAGTCCGAGAAGAAGTGATACAGGAAGACACTGCCCTTCTCATGTACTACGACAACGCACTTATGCTTGCTGGAGAATAGTCAATGAATCTTGAGCAATTGCAACGAATGCTCGACGGACACGAATGGAACGATGTCGAGTTTAAGGAAGCAAGGAACGATGTCCCAGACAAGATTTATCGTTCGGTTTCTGCCTTCTCGAACACGTCCGGTGGCTGGGTTGTGTTTGGTGTCAAAGACGACGATGGCAACTTAAGTGTTGTCGGCGTTGTGTCTGTTGACAGAGTTCAGAACGATTTCATTTCTACCTTGCGAAATGGGCAGAAAGTTAGTCGTGTCATCGAGTTGGACGCTGACATGCTTGAACACGATGATGGAATTGTTCTTGCTTTCTACATCCCAGAAGCAAGCCGAAATGATAAGCCTGTTCATTTGAAAGGCGAATTCAAACAGTCCTACATCCGACGTGGTGCGTCGGACTTGAAATGCACGGAAGAAGAGTTGCGACGACTTATTCGTGATGCAGATGCAAATCGTCCAGATGCTGATGTGATCGACATCAATTTGGATCGTTGCTTTGACGAAGAATCACTTGCGTGGTATCGGCGAGAGTTTGACAAACGTAAGACTGGCTATGAGGAAAAGGAGCATGTCGAGTTTCTCAATGAGTGGGGGCTCGTGGTCGAGAAAGACGGAGAGTTAAAGCCAACCGTAGCATCTATCGTTCTTTTTGGGAGTGGAGCCGCACTGCGACAAGTTCTGCCTCGGCCTATTGTTGATGTTCAATGGATTGACGCCGAATGTGACGAAGAGCAGCCAGATCAGCGATGGTACGACAGAATTGTTGTCGAGGAGAACTTGGTTAAGTCATGGCGTGAACTTATCGAAGGATACCGAAAAAACAGCCCCGAAAAATTTGAGATCAATCCAGATACACTTCAACGGACGAATGAAACGCCAGACTACATCACATTTCGAGAAGCAGCGATCAATTTGCTTCTACACCAAGACTACGTAGACCACACTCGCAAGCCCACAATCAAATTTTACAAGGACGTTTGGGTGTTCTCAAATCCGGGCGATGCGTTTTCGTCGGACGAACAGTTGCTTCAACCCGGAGATAAACCAGTCAGGAATCCACTGATTGTGAACGCCTTTCGACGAATTGGTTTAAGCGAACAAGCCGGTACTGGACTTCGTGAGATATTGAAAAGCTGGCGTCAACTCGGCTTTGATCGTCCAACAATTTGCAATGACAAAGCGGACAAACAATTTCAGTTAACGGCTCCCCGTTGGGAACTTGTGACTGATGAGCAGATCGTGATGCAAGCCCAACTCGGGGCCAATCTTAATGAAGAAGAGACAAGTGCTTTTGCCTTGGTGGTCAGAAATGGGGAAGCTGATCTGTTGGGCATCAAAACTGTGACAGGACTCTTAACCAAAGATGCGGAAGAAGTCATCAATCGACTTGCAATGAACAAGCTAGTCGAGCCGACGAGAGAGGGAGATCTGTCTCATGTGCTACTTGCAAATCATCTACGAGAAAAGTTTTCACGGTCGGACGCTGGAGTTTTGTCCGAAACGCAGTGGGCGCTGATTGACCTGTGCGATGTACCAAGGTCTTTGACCGATATACTGGAAACACTGCAAACAAAAATAAGTCGGCACCGCTTTCGTCGCACAGAAGTCATGCCACTATTAGAAGGCGGAATTCTGAAGATGACTCTGCCAGAAACGCCGAGCAGTCCCAATCAAAAATACGTTCTAACAAAGATTGGTGTAGACCTGAAGGCTCGAAGAATTAGTCGCAGGGGCGAGGAATAGCTTCTGCGATGAATCAGGTCGATCTCAATAGCGAATTCAGCGTCGGTTCTTGGACTTACAGCCAAGAGCACAAGGAATCTGTTCGCATTCTTGAACGCAAAGCGATCTGGGGACACACGAACTACCTAGTCTGGAGACCGGCTGTTGAAGCGGTTGCTTGGGTAACAGCAGATCAACTCTCACCCGTTGAAGAACCTCGTGAAAAGAGTTTCGACAATATGCTTTACCGAGTCGCTGCGGCTCGTGTTGTCGAAGGGTTGGCTGAAGATGTTTTATTGGCTCCTTTGGAAGCTGGTGTCATTCCCTTGCCACATCAGTTGGTGGCGTTGTCCAAAGCGATGTCGGGTGACAAAGTTCGGTACTTGTTTGCTGACGAGGTCGGGCTTGGCAAGACCATCGAAGCCGGGCTTGTGATACGGGAACTCAAGTTGCGAGGATTGGTCAAGCGTGTCTTGGTTGTTGCGCCCAAGGGCTTGGTCACGCAGTGGGTTCAGGAAATGCGAACCCACTTTCACGAAGAGTTTCAACTGATTTCACCAAGTGACTTTTCCGCTTACCGCCATCTGGTCGGAGACGACAACATCTGGAGACGATTCGATCAGGTTGTATGCCCCGTCGATTCGGTCAAGCCTCTTGAGCGTCGTCGTGGCTGGAATCGAGAACGAATCGACCGACACAATCAGGAACGCATCGGAGATCTGATCGCTGCTGGCTGGGATTTAATCGTAGTTGATGAAGCGCACCGACTGGGTGGAAGCAGCGACACAGTGGCTCGGTACAAGTTGGGCAAGGCTTTGGCCGACGCTGCTCCGTATCTGTTGTTACTTTCCGCTACGCCGCACCAAGGCAAAACGGAGAGCTTCCATCGTTTGATGTCGCTATTGGATACGGATGCTTTTCCAGATGTCAGTTCGATCAAACAGGAAAAGGTGGCTCCGTTTGTTGTTCGCACGGAAAAACGAAACGCCATCAATGATCGTGGCGAAGCGTTATTCATGCCTCGGCAAACTCGATTGGTTCCAGTCCATTGGGAAGAAAAACATCATCTTCAAGAGCAGCTTTACGAAGCGGTCACGGAATACGTTCGGAAGGGATACAACCAAGCGATGCGTGACAATCGCCAGTATCTTGGGTTCTTGATGATCCTGATGCAGCGTCTGGTGACCAGCAGTACACGAGCTATCGCAACCGCTTTGGAACGGCGGACACAAGTTTTGCAAACGACAACCATCACTGAAGATGACTTAAGCGACGAAAGCGGTGATCTGTTCGATGTGGATTCACAGCAACAGATGGAAGAGCTGCTGGCTGCCAAGATTTCCGGGCTGAAGAATGAACGTGAAGAAGTCAAGCTTCTGCTGGACGCTGCCAATCGTTGTCAGGCTCAGGGGCCAGATGCCAGAGCAGAGACTTTGTTGGACTTGCTCTATACCACACAGAAAGAAGAGAACGATCCCGATTTGAAGTTTCTGATCTTTACCGAATTCGTACCAACTCAACAGATGCTTACGGAGTTGTTGACTCAACATGGCTTTGCAACCGTTTGCCTGAATGGTTCGCTCGATCTTGAGTCACGCCAGAGAGTTCAAAAGGAGTTTTCCAAAGACGCCAGAATTCTGGTCTCGACCGATGCAGGTGGCGAAGGTTTGAACCTGCAGTTTGCCCACGTCATCATTAATTACGATTTGCCGTGGAATCCAATGCGAATCGAACAACGCATTGGCCGTGTAGATCGAATCGGTCAAAAGCATGTCGTAAAGGCTTTCAACATGATCTTCGCAAATAGCGTCGAGTTGCGAGTTCACGAGGTCTTGGAAGAAAAACTGAAAACGATCCATGCTGAATTCGGTGTGGACAAGACTGGAGACGTTCTGGATTCGGCGGAGAGCGGAGCTGATTTTGAACGGGTTTATGCCAAGGCCATCGTTAATCCAGATCGTCTGGAGCAGAACGTTGACAAACTGATCATGCAGGTTCGGGAACGTGCCGAGTATGAACAGTCGGGTAAGTCGCTTTATGACCATTCGCCACTGGATGCCGTACTGGCATCAAAGTACGTGAATCACCCAATGCCGTATTGGGTTGAACGTATGACGACTTGTTACTTGAAGGCCGAAGGCGGCAAGGTTGAAAAGAATCTGTTCGCTTACGATTTAACTTGGCCTGACGGAGAGCAGATGAAGGACATTTGCTTCTTTGGCAGAGAGGCTCAGGACAAGGGCTTGAATCATATCAGTTTCGAGAATCCCAAACTGCGTGGTTTGATCGAGCGTGTTCCACGGGCTGTTGCTGGTGAGCCGATTCAAAAGATCAAACTCGGTGGTCTTTCATCTCAGATCAATGGGTTCTGGTCACTGTGGCAAATTGCTTTGCGAAGCAGCGACTCAGTACACAAACGCATTCTGCCTCTGTTCCGCAATGAAGACGGACGAACGTTTCTGCCGACTGCTCGAACGATCTGGGATAGTCTTCTGCAGAGCGATACCAAGATCGAGACTGTCGGTGTGATCGAGGGCGACACAAGCAATGAAGTCTTTGGCCAACTGGCTGCCGACGCTGAACAACATGGCGAAGGACTTTTCCGTGAGCTAAATGGCAAGCATGAGGAAGGAATCCGCAATGAACGTGATAAGGGACGCTACGCTTTCCAAGTTCGTCGGCAGGCGTTGAACCGAATCGGTTTGCCAGAAGTTCGTCAGTTTCGCATCAAGAAATTAGACGAGGAGGAACAGTCATGGAACAAAGCTCTTGAGCAACGGGAGCATGTGTTTCCTGAATTGCAGCCCGTTTGCATTCTCCATGTGGAGGCATTCGATGTCTGATTGGCGAGAGACGATCCTGACTCACTTTCAAAACGACATTTACCGTCTGACTTTGGTTTCTGATCCCGATGGATTGCTGACCGAGGAGCGAATGCTGACGGAAATCAAGCGGCGTGGTTTCGATTTGATTCCGTTTGAGGATTCCATTGCTTTCCGTTACGCCTACGAGTCAAAGTATCGTTCGATTTGGGATCGTGGAGAAAAGACTGAACTGGTTGTTGTTCTTCGCAGTGAGGACGATTTGCAACAGTTGCCATACGACTTGTTGAAGGCCGGTCGGCAACTTGAGTTTAACTTGCACAAGCTGTTTCCCAATCTCAGCTATCCAGCCGTAGCAGCTTTGGATCGGTCACTACTCGACCCGCTGTTTGAGGCTTACGAACAGGATCACGACTCGAAGCTTGCGGAGAAGGCAACCAAGGACTTTGTGTTGCGATCCTGTTTTCGCATCGAACGCAGCATGATCAACAGCCCCGTCGATCTGCTTCGGGCATTACTACCGCTGTACCATGCTAACCAAAGACTGCCAGATGTATTGGCAAAGCACCTGACCGACAGCCTTGCAGGCAAGTCGTGTCTTGAGGGTTGGTCTTTGTCGGAATTGTTGTCCAGTCCATCTACGTTCTTTCAATTTCTGCAGCAGCAGTGGAACCATCAGGTTGCTTCGTTTGAAGGTTCTGATCAATCGGAGGTTCATGAAACGCCAAGCACGTATGATTCGTCATCCGGTGACGGTGATGAGCTGCTCGTCCCATTCGAGCATCAGGATGTCAGGGCTTATGTCGATACTTTCTTCATCGAAGGTTTGATGAAGCCGGTCGAATGCGAATCACTCGATGCTTTTCCGGCTTGGGCTCATATTGGCGTGAAGCATGATCCAGATGCTGACAACCTGAAACGCTTTCTCAAGCTGATGGATCGCTCAGGTGAGATACTGCCCTCTGTTTCTGATACGCATCGTGACTGGCAACAATTTGCTCGTGCATGGGCTGAAGCGGCAGTGCTTCGATGGAAGGTTCAGTCGGCACTTAATGAATCTCAGATACAAAAGTGGAACGAGTTGCATCTGCGTGTTGAGCGCCAGTTTGCCGATTGGATGCAGGAGCGATTCGGCAGCCTGTACAACCTTCCGTTCGTTCCCGAGCCAGTGATGGTTCATCATGTCCCAAAGTATCTGGCTTCTGTGAGAAACAAAGAGTCAATTCGGAAGCTTTGTTTATTGGTGATGGATGGGCTTGCTTTGGAGCAATGGTTGATCTTCCGTCAGATCATCGAACAAAAACGAAACCAATGGCGTCTTGAGGAGTCCAGTGTTTTTGCTTGGGTTCCGTCTCTGACTTCGATCTCACGCCAGTCGATTTTCGCCGCTCAGGCTCCTATGTACTTCGCTGACTCGATGAATCATACGTACCGTGAGGAGAAACATTGGGAGCGTTTTTGGGAGGATGAAGGAATCACTTCCGATCTGGTACACTATGCAAAGAAGGTAGAGTCAGCTTCGACGGAAAGTCTCGACGAATGCCTTGCCAATCCGAATGAGTCGATTGTCGGCATCGTGGTCAACACGGTTGATACGATCATGCATGGTGAGCGACAGGGTGCGGCAGGTATGCATGATGCGATCCGGTTGGAGGCGGACAACATTCTTTCGCTCTTGGATCGGCTGATGGATGAAGGCTATGAGGTCTTCATGACAGCCGATCACGGCAACATTGCTGCTGATGGTGTTGGAAAACTTGACGATGGTGTGACTCCCGAAACTAGCGGGAAGCGAGCCAGAATCTATGAATCCCAATCGCTACGGCAACAGGCCAACGACCAGATACCTGAGAGTATCCAGTGGTCGAATGTTGGGCTACCGCCAGAGCGATTTGCATTGTTGCCCGAGGGACTTTCTGCCTTCACGTTCAAAGACAAAAAAGTGGTATCGCACGGAGGTATTGCCTTGGAGGAAATCATTGTTCCATTCGTGCGGTTTCGCAAGGATCAAGAATGACAACCGTGGTGGGGTTCGACAGAAAGATAAAGCTTGATTGGCTTGACGCTCTGGTAGACAGAGTGGCTCAAGACCAAGATCCTGCCAAGCTGCGCTCTTACCTTCACAAGATCCTTGCCGAAGAACATCCCGGCGAAGTGGCTCGTGGCAAAACCGTCACTGTGTTGATGCGAATTTGGGCACGAGTTCCAGAAGAGCACATGCATCTGCGTGACGATGCGATTGATTTGCTAAAGACGATCACTCCAAAAGATCGACTCTGGCTGCATTGGGGAATGTGCCTTCTTGCCTATCCGATCTTTCAAGACATGACGACTTCAATTGGTCGATTGCTGAAGCTGCAGGACGAGATTACGTGGGGGCAAGTTCATCGTCGGCTTGGTTCAACTTGGGGAGAGCGAACGACAGTCAAGAAAGCGATTCCCAGACTTGTTCGCAGCATGGTCGATTGGCAAGTGCTGGATGACTCCGAAGACAACAAGCTCTTCACCGCCGCAAAGCTCCATCCAGCAAAATCGAAAAAGCTGGAGGTTTGGCTGCTTAAGGCATCGCTTGCTGCCCAAAACAAAGAACAGATTGAAGCGAATGAATTGCTAACGCTTCCAACGTTGTTTCCGTTCAAGCTTAGTGTAGGCAAGTCTGATTTGCGAAATGCGAAGGGGCTTGAGGTGCATCGCCAAGGATTGGATATGGACATGATTGAAATGCGTAACGGAAGGCCAAAACCAAAAGCCAAGGTTCTTCCACCAAAGCAACAAGTGCTTTTTGCTGATGAATGAAAATGAAATGGTGAAAAAGAAATGACAGCCGAAACAAAAATGTCCGAAGATGAGTTTCGGCTGTTCGAGCGTGGCTCGTGGGTCTACCCACATCCTGTTGCACTTTCGTGTGGGCGAATCATTCGTAGTCGCTCTGAAGAGACTCTGGTTGATGCTTTGCTAAAGGGTGCCGAGATCCTTGCTCGGTACTTGGCGTCTGTTTCGCTTGCATCTTATTCGGTGCGTGAAGACGGTACTGAATCGCCAGAGCTGTTCGCCGATTTGAAAGGCCATTTGGCTTTTGGTCATTTCCTTAACGTTACTCAGCTTGTCGCAAAACTGAAATGTGATCACCCAGCCAAATCGTATTTGCGATCGGGATTCTCAACCGGTGACGACAAGAAAGGCAAACGTCCGACTGATGAAGCATTGATCAAGTTGCTGAACTTGCGAAATGAACTCGGGCATGACCTAAACAGCATCACTCGACCGAAAGCTATTTCGATTCTGCAGGAACATTCACCACAGACACTTTTGGCCGCTGCGATAGAGGGAGTTCAAGGGTTGCTGCAGCTTCCGTTGTTCGTTGTCGAAAACTTTGGGTTCACGAAGGGCAAACTTGTCGGCCAACGACTAATGTTGATGGGTGACAGTGCCGACCCACCGCCAGAGTCAGTTGAGCTATCGAATCCATTGCAGGGAGACGGTGATCCATACGTCGGATTTAGTGATTCAGTTTATGTTTTGGCTCCAATGCTTGTTTGGCGTGTGTCTCACAAGACAGCGAACTATAGGCTGTTCATCTTCGACACAATCGAAACCGACAGCGTGAAGTACAAAGCCGTCGAAGTCAGCACCTACGAATCACAGGCGACTGAAACTAGCGACTTTCATTCGATCCTTGCCGGGAATGTAAGGCAGGCCGAGTCCATTACTCTGGCCGATGGCCGTTCGTTCGCAAGAGAATGGTCGGAACGACGAAAGGCTTTGGAAGCAGCCAGTGACAAGCTGCAAGGTCGGATTCCTTGGGACACGTTTTCGGCTGATACGATGAAGTGGTACTCTTCTAAATTGGCAGAGGAGGAAGATGCTCGATCCCCGGCAGAGATTATCCATTCAAAGCTGCTTGATGGCCGGGACAGCCTAACGCCAACAGAACTCAATCAACTTCAAATGTTATTTGGCACTGAAGCGTCGATCATGAAAACGATTGGTCGTGAGCTTCTGGATTTGCGTGCTGTCATGACTGAGGGTGAACGTTGGGACGAACGGGTTGAATCACATTCCAACGTGATTGATTGCTTGAAGACTGCCGTTGAGTTCTTTTCCAAATACGTCGGTGTTGATGGCGTGACGCTGGATGGACTGAAGGCAACGTCTGGTTCGGCAGATTATTTGGCCATGCGTGAGGCTTTGGTCAATCTGTTCATCCATCAGGACTTCACCGATCAACGTTCTGCCGCTCAAGTCGAGATCCAGCCAGAACAAGTCGTGTGCTTCAATCCCGGAAAATCGCTTACTAACGAGCGTGGACTAATTGAAGGCGGAAAGAGCCAATGTCGTAATCCGCTAATAGCCAGAGCACTTCGGCTAATAGGTTTCGCTGAGCTGGCAGGATCTGGCTTGCGTCAACTTCAACATGTATGGCGAACCAATAAGCGGCGTCCACCAAAGATGGAATCCAATTCAGCAGCCAACACGTTCACACTGACTCTTGATTGGCGAACGGTTCCAGATAACTACAACGAGTTCTGGAAGGATCGCCTCGGTGTAAAGCTGTCCGAGTCAGAAGCAACGATTCTTAACTTGTCCGTTGATGGACTAACCGTCGAGGAGGCTGCTTCGGCTACGGGCTTGCGATTGGACTCAGCGAACGAAGCAATAGAAACTCTCGTCCGCCAAGCGCTTGTTGACCAAAAGAAAAAACGATACGTCATCAAAAACCATCTGAGAGATCTGCTGAGTGGTGGGTGATCCACCAATGCTGACCGTCGAACTAGCTAGTTAGTGTCTGTCGGTAAACCTATCTTGACCTAGTTTCGGTTTGCCGGAAGGTCCAATTTTGGATGAGTTTTTTGATGGCGACAGGGGAAGGTCGGGCTTTGGGCTGTCAAACAGGTAATTTCCGTCGGTCCAGCGCA
>CALKXO010000004.1 GCA_938003615.1 uncultured Pirellulaceae bacterium
CTTGGTGCTGGTGGAGATGGACTCTCAGGAGTGCCCATCCTACGGCGGGCTCGCCAGTCTGCCGTCAGCTTCCCACTGAAAGCATCGCGCAGCACACTCTGACGAAGCTGACCGATCAGCGGCCCGACTTCCGAAAGCAAACCCCGCGCACGCGCACTACGCTCCTGAAGCGACTCGATCGCCGACACGATACGCGACTGCTCGGCTTTGGGGGCTACGGGAATCGCTAGTTTTGAAAGGATCGTTGCGTTCGCGCCGGGCTGAGCTGAACCTTTACTTACCGTTGTGATTTGTTGCCAATAGTGCGGCGTCTGCATGAAGTCGCTGAGAAACTCTGCTGACAGGTCTTCCAGCGTCTCAAGGCGAATCAAGTAGGACGCAAATACACTCGGTTCACTGAGGTCCCCGATAAGAAAGTTCTTTCCGGTCGTAGCTCCCGTTCGAGCGATGACAATGTCGCCGTTCTTGAGAGCGTACTTTTCAACGTCGTCACACTCGCAGAATGGAACGGAGTCCCAGTCAACTCTTCCGCCTTGAATGTCAGTGATTCGCAAGAAGCGTGGTCCAACTGGCTCATAGGAAGCCGACGCCGTGTGGCCGTAGGTGATCGAATTGACGATCTCCTTCAATGTGGCCCAAGCCCAGCCCTCCGGCAACGCTTCTCCACTGGCACTCTCGCCGTCTTTTTGTGCGACTTCCACCGACTCGCCCCGCGACAACTGGGGAATCGCATCTTGTGATTGGCTCATTGTGATTGCTCCGGACCGTCTTGTTCGATCACATGAATGATTGCCCGCGCGACCCAGTCCCGATCCCGTTCCTTGCCGGTGTATTCTTCCAATATCCCCAGCTTGGTTAGGCGCTGAACATCCACCGTGGCGGTCGGTTTACTAACGCTCAATTGATTGACAACCTCCGCCACGTTGATCGCTGGCATCGAAAACAGATTGTCGACGACCTGAAATAATCGGCTGGGAGCACCGTCCTGTTTCAGTTGTTCGTGATATTGCTCGCGCAAGGAGACCAAACGTTCGCTACGCCAGATCGCATCAAGCGCCTGAGTCCGAATGGCGCTGAGAATAAACTCAATCCAGTCCGTCCAGTAGTGGCCGCCGTGACGACTGACATTCAACAACAAATCGACGTACTCCTGTTTGTACTGAGCGATATAAGCACTCATATAAACCACCGGATGTTCCAACAAGCCTTCCTTGACCAGTGAACGCGAAATCAGCACGCGGCCAATGCGGCCATTGCCGTCTCGAAACGGATGGATCGTTTCGAACTGGTAGTGCATCAACGCAACCACGAACAAGGGCGGAATCCGGTCGTGGGGTTCATTGACGAATTTCTCCAAATCGCTGAGCGCCGTTAGCAACCGGTCACCGGCTGGCATCGGGACAAATCTGGCGTGCTTGACGCCCCGTGAACGGTCCCCGATGTAGACGCTGCAGTCGCGCAAGTTGCCGGGCCGGTTTTCTTCGCCGCGCACATCGGACAACAATAGGCGATGCATTTCTTTGATCACGCGCACTGACCATGGCAATGGTGAATGCACGCCATGTTCGAGCGCCTTCACGTAGTTCCAGCTTTCGTGTCCGCTTTGGCGCACGCCCAATTGACGACCGGCTCCGGCTAACACCAGTTCCTCGGCTGTGGTTTCAATGTCTTCGATCTGCGAAGACAATTTGGCTTCACGCATCCAAAGGGTACGCAGTAAACCGGCCGCATTGCCGACGCGCTTGTGCAGCCCGTTCAATTTACCCAGCACCGCGATGGTGTCGTTGTAGGGCTGAAACAGCTTCAACCGCAGTTCATCCCAATCAATATCGGGAGGTAAAGCGTGAGGGACAAACGCTAGCGTTTGGCAGGGCACGGGCGGGGCGAGCCGGCCATCAGGGTATTCTTGAATACTGATTGGGACTAGCTTTCCCGGCATTTGCGGGGTGAAATCGGTTTTCTTCACTGGTAAGGCCGCCTTTACTTGGAACTAGCGCTAGTAAAGCAAATGTCGATTTGCTTTACTAGTGCTGCCGCGTGGTGAAATGGACTTTACTAGTCATTTATTGTTCTGCAGCAGCTGAGAGAGCGCGTCCATCTCGGCGAGTGCCGCGCTCAGGCGCTTGCGGATCATCGAGGCGATCTCGTCGGGTTCGGCCAAATCTCCACCCGCGCCAGTGGCGTCCTCGTCCTTGAGCCAACTGATGTCGAGGTTGTCGCCGCGCTCACGCACGAAGTCGCGCGTGAAGCAGCGGAATCGGGCGTCGGGGTTTTCGGTTGTCGGTGTGCGGTTTTCGGTGTCAGTAAAAAGGAAATCGCCGCCCTCTTTGCGTTTGGACGTTCCATCAGATTTCTTCCCGTAAAGCTTCTCGAATTCGGCAAAGTGTCCGTGCGTGAGCGGTGTGCGCTTGCCGAAGCTGGGCATGTTCGTCCGCAGGTCATAGACCCACGTTTTCTTGGTGTTGCCGGTCTCGGAGTTCTTTCCTCGCCCACGGGTGAAGAACAGCACGTTGGTCTTCACGCCCTGTGCGTAGAAGATGCCCGTGGGCAGCCTGAGGATCGTGTGCAGGTTGCACTTGTCCATCAGGTCGGCGCGGATTTTCGTGCCCACGCCTTCCTCGAACAGCACGTTGTCCGGCAAGACGACGGCGGTTCGGCCTCCGGGTTTGAGGCCGCGATAGATGTGCTGCAGGAAGGCCAGTTGTTTGTTGCCGGTGACGAAGGTGAAGTCGTCGCGGGTTGGTTTACCGCCGCCTCGTTTGGTGCCGAAGGGAGGATTGGCGAGGATCACGTCGGCTTTGGGCAGATTCTTGCCGATGTCGCCCATCGAGTCGCCGCCGATGTAGGTTCCGTCCATGCCGTGCAGCAGGACGTTCATTAACAGTAGTCGATGCGTGTCATCCACCAATTCAACAGCACAGAAGGCGTTGTGTTTTTGAAAGTGCTGTTCTTCGGTGCTGAGGTCAAACAGGTCGTCTGTTTGTTCTTTGATGTAGTTGTCGGCCGAAGTGAGGAATCCACCTGTTCCAGCGGCCGGGTCCTGAATGACTTCGCCGGCCTGAGGTTTGATGCAATTGACCATGCACTGGATCAGAGGCCGTGGTGTGAAGTACTGGCCGGCTCCCGATTTCTTTTCGGCAGCGTTCTTTTCCAGCAGGCCTTCGTAAAGGTCGCCCAGCCCTTCCTCGCGGGCGCTGTACCAGTCGAGGTCGTCGATGTCGGTGACCAGCTTCAGCAGGTTCTTGGGCTTCTTCAGCGATGAATTTGCGTTGTTGAAGATCGACTGCACGCGGCCTTTGGCTTTGGTACCAAGATGAACCAGCATCTCACGATAGAAGTTCAGTTGTTCGACGCCTTCTTTGCTGGTGAGATCATCCCAGCGAAAATTCTTCGGCAGCGATTTCTCCTCGCCGGTTTCCTTCATCATCTTCAGGAACAGCAGGTAGGTCAGTTCCGTGACGTAGTCTTGGTAGGTGATGCCGTCGTCACGAAGAACGTGGCACATGGACCAGAGTTTGGCAACGATGTCTTGGGTGTTCATTTAGGCGTTTTCAAAAGGAGTGGAGTGAGGCTGGCTGACGACGTGCTAATCCTCGTCCGTTTCAGAATCACGTTCTTCTTTTCCCAGTCGAACGATCTCTGCGTAGTCGGAATCGCCCGCCAGTTTTGTTATCCAGTCTTTTTTGGATTTTGAGACAGGGTTGGATGCCTTCAGTCGCAATACCTCTTTCTCAATGTGCGACAATCGCTCTTCAATGGATTCTTCCGGTAGGCTGGGCATGGAACTCTCCAACAGGTTTAGGGGCATTTGGTTTCGGGGATTGTAGGCGGCTTGAAAGGTGCAATTCAAGACGAATGCTAGATCAGGCCGCGGAACTCCAGATACGATCGGTAATTTGCCCAAGCAGGTCGGCAAGTTTTCCATCAAAGACTTTGTTCAGACGGTCGAAGCCGCCTTTTTCCTTAAACACGCCTTCATCGATTGATTGGCGATCAACCAGCGTGTTCTCTTTGAATTGTTTGCCGATCCGCTGTAGCCAACTTCGTTGCGGCTTGGTCCACGATTGCGAGGCGAGAATCTCCTTCATCGCATCGTTGACGCGCTCTTCGAATGGTTTCAGCGGTGTGTCCAAAATTGCATTGCGCACGTAGCCGATGATGGTTGCGGCGATTTCAACGTTCTTGGTTTCCCGCCAAGCTACCCGCAGACGTGTTTCGCTGAAACCTTTCTTGTCCAGTTCAAGCTGTAACTCGCGCAATGACTTGCGAGTGAGGTCACGTGGACGAGTTGCACAAAGTTTAAGGCCTTCGACTTTATCCTGATTTTCCGAGACATAGGTCCGAAACTCTTCGAGGTAGTCGATGGGACGCTTGTTGCCGGGGCCGAAGCCAGTAGCGACGGATGTGACTTCATCGGCATGTTCCGAGATCATGATCGTCGCGCCGCCTCCCGTCGTTACGTTGTCGAGGAATTCGACTAGGTTAGTTTTGTCCGAGAACCATTCAGAGATTGCTGCGGGGGTTGCGTTCTTCAGCTGAGTCACAAGCGAGTCAGGTTTGGTGCCTGATTTGTCTTCAAACGTCTTTCCGTTTTCACCTTTGAGAGATCGTTTTTTGCGTTGCAGCTTTGCAATCAACTGATCCTTGATGACTTGCTGGTCTTCCTCGTTTGTCGTTTTAGCCAGTTCGTCAATCAGCTGGCTGAACGTAATGTTCGCCTTGTTGACGACGGGCTTCATGTCGGTGAAGTTCTCGAGGGCCGTGTACAGGTCGACACAGTCGAAGATCCGGAAGCAGTCTTTGTCGTCATTGGGGCCGTAAAGGTCCTCGCAGAGCCTCGTGCCGCGGCCGATCATTTGTTCGTAGAGGATCCGGCTTCGAACACGACGAAGAAATACGAGGTTGGCAATCGACGGCACATCGATGCCGGTGGTGAGTAGATCAACGGTTACCGCGATGCTGGGCAGCGCTTCATTCTTGTACAAGCGGATCAGCTGAAGAGGTTTGTCGGCTTTGCCGGTAATCTTGCGGATCGCATCATCGGGCACGGAGCCGTAACGGTCATCAAAAGCATTCTTAAGCCCATTAACAACCATGTCGGCGTGAGAGTCTGTCACGCAGAACACCAGTGTCTTTCCGGGAAGGTCCGGATCGATGTGCTTGGCAATTTCCTCGCAGATGACGCGATTGAAGTTCTCGTTGACGACGCGCTTGTTGAAGCTGTCGATCTCCAGTTCGATTTCGTCAGGAGTTTTAAATAGCTGAAGTTGCTGAGTTTTCGTGTTGTAGACCGTGACTTCTTCGTTGACTTCCCATTTGATCCCGCCTTCGCTCAGTTCTGTACGAATCCGCAAAGGTGGTTCATGATCGACAAGAAAGCCATCGAGAACAGCTTGGCGGTAGCTGTATTGGTAAACAGGAAGCTGGGACTCGCCGCCAAAGATCTCGATCGTGTGGATGGCTGGCGTGGCGGTTAGACCAATCTTAACTGCATCGAAGTATTCAATGACTCGAGAGTATTTGGAGATGTAGTCAGCTTCATCTCGGAACCGCAGTTCGTTCTCGGATAGCTCCTGATCAAGGTTGTAACCGCGATGGCATTCGTCCACGACGATACAGTCGTACTGATCAACTGAAAGGCCACTGTCGCTGTCGTCGTTGAACAGACGGTAGACCATACTTTGGATGGTTGCGATCTGGAATTTGGTGTCCGCGTCTGGTTCGACATCGCCCAGCTCTTTCACGTCGTAGATGTCGGTGAACGTTTGATTATTTTCCAATCGTAGATCTTTGAACGAATCGGCCGTTTGCTGGCCAAGACTTGTGCGGTCGACTAGGAACAAAATTCGCCGAAAACGTTTTGCTTTGATCAATCGGTAGCAGATACCAATACAGGTGCGCGTTTTGCCTGTTCCAGTCGCCATCGCGACCAGCATTTCGCGCTGGCCGGATTTGATCGCGTCTTCGACAGCTTGGACGGCATCGCGTTGGTAGTAACGCAACGGGAGGTAGTCGCTAGATTCGGATTCCAGCTGCTGTTCGGCTTCGGCAACATCTTGCGAGAGAAGTTGCTTGAGCCCCAGTGGCTTGTACCAGCTGACCAGAGCGCGAGGGTGGTTAGCCTCACGTCGTGTATCGAGAAACCAAATACCGCTTTTGGTCTTTAATTGCTTTAGAAAGGGCCGGCCATTGGTTGAGAACAGGAACGGTATCTTGTATTTACGCCATGGGCCGCCGGGTGATACTTCATCGCTTTTAAAGACGTAATCGCGCGAGTAACGTTTCGCTTGCCCGATTGCGCCGGCAACGTCCACCGTTTGTTTTTTGGCTTCGACGACCGCAACGGGCATGAGGCCAATGAACAGAACATAGTCGGCTGGGCCGCTATCGGTGGGCCATTCGGCGATTGCGATGTTCTTGCCCTTCTGAGGCCGTGAGCCTTTAGCATAACGAATGGTTTTGCTGTCTACGGTCCAGCCGGTTGCTGCGAGTTGACGGTCGATGATCTCGCGCGTATCGGCTTCAGTGATGACCTCTTTTTCGACTGCGGCCGCGGTTTCAATGACGGCTTCGACTTGCGCTGTGGTGACGTAGGCTGACTTCGATTCGGCCACCAGTTTCGATTCGTATTCGGCGATCTTGGCGGTAAGACGTGCATTATCTTCTTCGCCAAGCTGGATGGCAGTCTCGAGTTCCTCATAGGCTTGTTTGGCGTCGGCTTCGGCCTTCACACGAAGTTCGGCTTCAGAGACAACACTCTCAGCCAGTTTCTGTCGTGTGGCTTCGTTCTTCGCGAACTCGGTTTTGAGGCGTTCAAGCTCGACCAGTAGCCCTTCACTGGCATCAACTGGCTCTGGAGGCGGGGAGAATAGCGCTGCCTTATAGTGTCGATCGAAAAACGTCTTGTACAACCAGACGGCGATTCGGTGAACGGTTCGAAGTTGGAAGAGGGCTTCATTCCGGTCCCCGTGGATCTCATGGACCGCGTCGTTCCCCTTCTTCCGTACTTCGTGAAGCATTTGGGAAATTTTGTCAGGAACCAGCCCCATCTGCCAGAGATCGTTGATCAGGTCTACCTGTCTTGATTCGGGGTCGAATGAGCGGCCTTGTTTGGCATAGATCTGTTTGACCAGCAGTTCGCCGATCTGCCGCGTTTTGACCAACGCTGAATTTGGGTCAGTGAACGCGTAGAGTTCCGCGAACCCAGCAAGATCTACGATAACGCTGTTGATCTTGGAGAGGAATTTGAAGTTGAGAGAGGGCGTCGCCGGCATGTACACTGTCCAGATGCATCCAAAGAAAAAATTCCGGCAAGCGGTTGGACGCCGCGGTTCAGGCTGCAGACCCTAAACCGGAGGGATAATTGTATCAGCTTTGGTCATGGGTTGCATGCGTTGAAAATGTCCGGAAGCATATTGACTCGGTAGATCGAATGGCGATGCCCCCCAAAGGTGCCGCACTGGGGTAAATGCGCCCGTTTTGGCTAGGGAATTTGGGTTTTGGTTTGAATTCTTTGTTCGATTATGGAAAAACAACACGATGGACCTAAAGCAGTTAGAGTCTTTGATGGGCCAATCAGACGCTCTTTGCACAGCACAATGTCTCGGGACCGTTACTGTTGCGACGCGCACGTCGCAAATGATTGTTTTCTGCCGCCAAGCGATCATGAAAAATGGGTGTTCTTGCCCGACTTTGGTTCTTTGGTAACGGGCAGGGGAAGACTTCAAGGCTACCGCGCCGAACCAGAAATGGGCAGCAGACATTACTTAAAACAATGTCGTTGACAATCTCTTACCGACCGATACCGGCCGAAAAAACACGTGGCTTTGGTGGATTGAGAGCGATTGGCGAAACAAATTTTGCGAAACAAATTTGGCGGGCCGGCGTTAATGTATCTATAAGCCGTTTACAATGTTGTTGGTGTAAAAGAATGCCAAGCCAAGTCAGGCGGCGCAACGTACGCTCGCCGGAGACTTGCTCCTACGGCCCACCCGATCATTTCTCTTGAAGAAAAATACTCAGTGACGAAATCAATCAAAGCTTCACGTCGAACGTTTCTCCAGAGCACGGCAGCAGTGGGTTCCGCGGCGATCATTCAGGGCACAGCCTTAGGGGCGGTACGAGGACGAACTGCAAGTGATCGGCCCGCTTTTGCGACCATCGGACTTCGCAATCAAGGCTGGGTCATTACCAATTCGGCGATCGCTGCCGGTGCGGATATCGTGGCGCTGGCGGACGTTGATTCCAACATTCTAGAAGCGACGGCCGAAAAGATCGTAAAAGAGAAAAAGCTCAAGAAGCCAGATACTTACAGCGACTACCGCAAGGTGCTTGAACGCGAAGACATCGACGCTGTTCTGATCGCGACTCCTGATCACTGGCACGCCAAAATCTCCATCGAAGCGATGTACGCAGGGAAAGATGTCTATTGCGAAAAGCCGCTGACTCTGACGATCGCTGAAGGAAAACTGATCGAAAAGGTTGTCAAAGAAACCGGACGCACTTTTCAAGTCGGAACCATGCAACGGTCTCAGGAGCAGTTTGTGAAAGCGGTTGCGATGGTGCGCGGTGGACGTATTGGAACTGTAAAAAAAGTAACTTGCGGCATCAATGCGTTTAAGCCGTCCCCAGTGATTCCAGTCGCGCCAGTACCAGCGGGGCTGGATTGGGATTTCTGGTTGGGGCCTGCCCCCAAGGTGGACTACCGCGCGTTGCCGAAAGTCCGTGAGGGATATGGTGGTGGTGTGCCATTCCACAGCAACGGTCACTACTCGTTCCGAAACTGGCACGAATATGCGGGAGGCAGAATGACGGACTGGGGTGCACACCACGTCGATATTGCGAACTGGGCATTGGGAGCTACTGAAACTGGACCAAGTAAAATTACGCCACTAGATTTCAAAATGTCAGTGGAACACAAGGATGGATATCCAGTAGTCGACGATCGTTATAACTCGGCAGCAGATTTTGAAGTCAAGGTCGACATGCCCAATGGTGTGGAGATGATTATTGCCAGTAAAGGCGACAACGGGATCAAGTTCGAAGGTTCCAAGGGACGGATCTTTGTTAACCGCGGGAAACTCGTTGGCAAGCCAGTCGAAGATCTTGAGTCTAACCCGTTGCCAACAGGCGCCGTTGATGAAGTTTATGGCGGACCTTTCACGCCGAACCATGTCACCAACTTCATCAATGCAATCAAGGCTGGCGAGCAACCGATCTCCGATGTCTGGTCTCACAACCGTACGTTGGAGATTTTGCACCTTTCGAATATTGCGATGCGTCTTGGGCGGTCGCTGGATTGGGATCCTGTCAAGCGCGAGATCATCGGCGATGACCAAGCCAATGCCTTTTTGTCGCGCGAGTATCGCAAAGGCTACGAGATTGAAATGCCGACGCTGGCTGCGGCCCAGTAGTCAGAAGCAATGACAAAGCAAAACTTCCGGCCCTGTTTGAATTGCGTGTCCCACGTTAAATTTAAACAGGGCCTTTGGGTTTCTCTGCTGCGTCTATTGCGCGAGATCCAACCAAGGAAGCAACGAGACCATAGTTTCATGGGTAGATCTGACACCGACAATACTCGATCTCGCTGGGGGTAGGATTCGAAACCGCAGATTTTCACGGTCGGTCTTTCCAACCCATTCTCGGTAGGCACTTCACGGAATTTAGTGGCTGTAGTTCAGTAGCAGTTGGTTATCAGTAGGTCCCTCTCTCCGAGAGCGATACGCCTCTCGGAGAAAAGCGACTACTAATCGTTTAGTTTATGATCGCTCTAGGCCTTAATGAGTTGGCCATTTAAAACTCGGGAAGAAACTCCCGAAAAGACCAATGATCCGTGGTAGATCATTTGAGATAATAAGAGCAAAATGCAGGGCATCGGCGCGAACCTTTAGATTGCGATCTAGGATTTTTCGTCCAACTGCGCTTTAAGCACCCGGCCATAAGTTTCCAATTGAAAAAGGAACCGTGGCTAGTGCCAAAACGGCTAATGGTGTCTGAAAACTTATGGCCTAGTGCTTATCTTGAGACAAAAAATGAGCGCGTTGGTAAAAGACGTGATGAGTTTGTCGTGTTTCGCGCAGTCGTTTGGTTATTTCTTTCCGCGAATTACATCTTGTGTCTTCTTCCAATGCTCCCAAGGAGGCGTTGGATTGGGTTGACTCCAAAGCCCCAGCTTTTTTGCACGAGCGGATTCCATCGCCTCGCGGTATTGTTCAGCGCCTTCAAATTCGTTGCCGTCATACCAGCCAAATCCATTCGAGAGTAAGTCGATGGCAAGATTGACCCGCTTGCCGTCAGCTTCCGTTACCCATGCGTGACCGACCTCACGCTTTAGTTCGTCGTACATCAAGACTTCGATATCCATTTCGCGATCGAAACACCTCTCGATCAGATAGTTATGTGCCCTTTTGTAAAAGGGCTGACCAGATTCCGGGCAATCGATGCCGATCATGAAAAAATAGTGCAGCTGTTGTTTCTGGCCGAACTCGAAATTGTCCCCTCCCCACGCTCGGCTGAGTTTGCCTTTAAGTGTTGTGGGGGCGACATCACGCAATCCGGCAGGGATCTCTTTGCTGGATTGAAAGGATGCCTTTTCGCAGCCCAATTCGCAGCTCAACAGTCCGACCGCCAATAAGCCCGTTACGAGGAAAAGTATCGAAAAATAAGAAGTGTCGATAGCGCGTGATGGCATAGCTGCCCCAATGAGTGGAGTTTCGGTGTTTGCCGAAACAAGCGTGCGTATGGTGCGGATTCTACAGGAATCGCGTTTTGATATCACCCAGAGGGTTGATCGCTGTAGGCAAAGAATTCTAGTCTGTTCGGAATTTTGCCAATCCCCTAATATTGGACAGCCGCATTGTTCTCTCTCTTTTGAGTCATATCTCTAGTGAATTGTCTCGCGTTTGTAAACTTGTCCGGACTGTGCGCGGCGTTGCTGCTTCTTCAGGCTCAGCCTGCGCAATCTCAAATACCGCAATCTCAGACACTGCAAACCCAGATGCCTCAAACCATGCGCAGCGTGCTTGATGGTGAGATCGAATCTTTACCACCGTCGGCAGGACATTTGGTTGTGGCGGGGCCGACAACCGCCACCGAGATAGAATCTCATGACGCAGGAGACGAGATTGATCAACTGTTGACGAAGTTGGTGCTGGGGCATCTGCCGCATGATTTTAAACAGGACAAAGACTGGGGGCGGCAAGCGGAGCGGTTTGACGGACTGAAGGTTCGACGGAAAGGGCTGCAGATCCGGACTAGGCGAAGAAAGAAAATGGTCAATCATGGCAGTTGGAAGAAGTTTAATGCCTCTTTGGTTGATCCGGCCAATCGGTTTTCAGTCTCAGTTAAAAACATGCGTGAGGCGGATGAAGGAAAAGTGGCTTTCGATTTACATTGTCGTTCGGATCTAAAGATTGATGGACGCGTTGCAAAATGGGTCAAGGGCGTGCAGCTGTACAGTCTCTCCTTGGATGGTAAGGCACGTGTGAATCTGGCGGTTACGGTTGAGCTAGAAACGGTGATGGACGTGACCAAATTTCCGCCAGATTTGATTTTCCGGCCCCAAGCGACAGCAGCGCATCTGGAGGTCGATGATTTTCGTATCGATCGTATCAGCAAGGTCGGCGGCGAGGTGTCTCAACAAGCTACGAGCTGGGCGCGTAGCGCTATCGAGGAAAAAATTGAGGCAGAGGAAGCCAAACTAGTGGATAAAATTAACGCGGACCTGAAAAAGAACGAGAAGAAGCTCCGCCTGTCACTTCACGATGCTGTTTCGTCCAAGTGGTCAAAAGTGGCCACAGAGTTCATGCCCGAAGATGTCCAGGAAGCGATGCGGTCGACAGATTGACTAAAAACGACAGGCTGGAAGTCTATCCCACGTAGTGTATTTAAGTTTCGATGCTGGACGACTAAAATAAGGCACTGGTCGGAAGCCGATCTATCGAACAAACTCCACACCATCGACGAGTGTTATGAGCCTGACTCAGTTAAACGAAGCAAAATTTGATTTCAAGGACTTCCGTTCTTTATCGAACGAGATCCTCGATATGCGGATCAAGAACGTCAAAAAGATCCTTGGCGACCGCATGCAGATTCTCGGCCACCACTATCAACAGGACGAGGTGATCGAACATTCGGATTTGCGTGGTGATAGTTTGCAGTTGAGCCAGATGGCGGCGGAGCGTGACTGTGAGGCGATTGTGTTTTGCGGTGTTCACTTTATGGCCGAGACGGCTGATATCGTTGCCAATAGCCCGAAGCGTCTTGAAGAACGCAAGGGCAAACGCGTGACCGTGATGTTGCCCGATTTGAAGGCCGGTTGCTCGATGGCCGATATGGCTGGAATTCGCCAAGTCGAAAACGCTTGGGCGGATTTGGGAGAAGTCATCGACACCAACGAGATGACTCCTGTGACCTACATCAATTCGGCGGCCAGCCTCAAATCTTTCTGCGGGAAGCACGGCGGGATCGTTTGTACCAGCAGCAACGCAGAAAAAGTTCTGGAGTGGGCGTTTGCTCAGAGGAAGCGCGTGCTGTTTTTCCCTGACCAACATTTGGGCCGCAACACGGCGCTCAAAATGGGTATCGAGGACGATCAAATGTGCGTCTGGGATCCGCATGCCCAAGAGATGGGTGGAAACGAACAAGCCGTCGTCGAAAACAGCAAAGTGGTTCTCTGGCGTGGTCACTGCAGCGTGCACCAAATGTTCAAACCCGAGCATGTGGCTCAGTTCCGCTCAGATCATCCGGGCATTAAGATTCTGGTGCATCCCGAGTGTCCGCGTGAGGTCAACGACATCGCGGACGTGTCGGGTTCAACCGGCAAGATCATTCGGACGGTTAAGGCCGCGCCCGCCGGAACGAAGTGGGCGATCGGTACCGAACTTCATCTGGTCAATCGACTGAAGAAAGAGCATCCGGAGCAGGAGATTCATTTTCTTTCGCCGGTGATGTGCATGTGTGCCACGATGTACCGAATCGATCTGGCTCACCTGTGTTGGACGTTGGAAAACTATGCCGCCGGTTGTTCGGTGAATGTCATTCGCGTCGACGATGAAACGCAAAAGTGGTCGTTGGTGGCATTGGAGCGTATGTTGGAGTTAACGTAGTGCAAGCGTCTCGCTTGCCACGCGCCAAAACAAGCGGGACGCTTGTGCTACGCGCCAAAACAAGCGGGACGCTTGTACTACGGTTCTACCGCAGCTGCACCAAGTCTTTAAAATTGTCTGGTACGTAGAGGCTGCCCTCAGTCGTCGATTGACCAGACTGGTTCAGTGTCATCTTTAATTCGTGGCTAGTCAGGCTACCTTTGAAAAACGCTTGGAAAGCGGAAATGGTTTCCTTGACGACGTCCGGTGATTGGTGCACGAACTCGAGGCGAAAGTCCTTGATGCCGTTTTCGGTCCACCGGTGGAGCCAGTCGAGGTCCATTTGGACTTCGGCGTTGAAGACCGTATTGCGGCAACCGACGTCTGCCAAAACGGGGTGCTCCCGACCGCTGCTGTCGCGGATTGTGATCTGATGCTTCTCACAGGGATGGCCGCAGTTACTGCTGTCTGTGCCGTCGGAAAGGAACCGACAGAAAACACAGTGCTCGGTGTGAAAGATAGGCAGATGGCTGAGTGCAATGACTTCCAAATTCTCTGGCGCGACGTAGTCGGTAAGTTCTGCGATCTGCTGACCGTTCAGGTCGTAGGTGGGCGTGATGCGTTTGAGTCTCATTTCCAAATACGTTTTAAATGCAATGAAGTTGGACGCATTAAGGCTAAAGTCACCAATCAGTTTGCTCTTTGTAGCTTCTTGCTTCAGGAGATCTGTCAGCAGCCCAGCCGAGCGTACCAGAATGTCGCAATCCAATGAGACTAGGAATCGCGCAACCTTCTGTTCAGCCGGTTTGAGGATCCTCGGGCTGGCGACGCGGCAATCAATCCCAGCAGCCTTGATCAGTTCGACCGAATCACGCAAACCATACAGTTCCAAATAGTCCAACGTGATGCTGGCCGGCGCGGCGGCGACGGCACCGCTAAGTTGTTCTTTGGATCGCACCAATACGTGCAGACGAACATCCTCGGCGGCCGCCGGGGCAGGGCTGTCACCCTCTGGAACAATCTCAGCGTCGCGGATCCACTGGTCGATCGTAGGCTGCGCGGCAATCACTGGCGTTTTTCCGCTGGCCTCGAACAGCTCGTCCACCAATTCGCGGCGGATTTGGTTCAACTGACTCGTGGGCAGGAACACGGCGCTGTTACTGGTAAACTCGATTTTGTCTAAGTGATACGGTGTGCCGCCCAATCGCCCAAGCTTTTCTTGGAGCGTTCCCAAATCCAGCGCCCGTTTGGATGCCGGTTCAAGCGCTGTCTCACCGGTGAAGTTGGCCGAAAGGCCAGACGGTAAAGAGACAGAGACTTTGATGGGATGACCGACTTCGGCCTCAACGCTGAAACTGATAGGCTGCGTGTTGACCGGTTGGCTTGGATGCGTCAGCGGCTTAAGGCGTCGCGGAAGTTGCGGGTCGAGTGTTCGCCAGACAAGATCACCGATGCGGATACGCGCGATGTTGATTTCTCGTCGTCCAAATTCTAAGCGAAAGTGCTCGCCGTTGGAGTCCGAAGGATCATCGATGGTGCGGACCGGGGTGACCTCGTAAATGTGGCCGCCCTCTTCGGGTTCGTCAGGGCTTCTCCATGAAGCCGCGTCAAACACGATTCCGTCACCCCGTTTGAGCGCATGAATCGTTTTGACCGTCACGCTATTTTTGCTCGTGTCTGTAACGACGCCCACGTGCACGCCTCGGTTGCGCGGTGAGCGGCCAATGACAACGTTTTGGTGGTTGATGCCGGAGATGAAATGGGGCCCGAGTCCGCGCGAGTAGACTTGTTCGATCTCTGTTCGTTCTTCAGGAGAGATTTCATTTTCCACATCCATCATTGCAAGGTCGATGGCGTTGCGGTAGGCGTTGGTGGTGACCGCAACGTAGTTGACGTCTTTGTAGCGGCCCTCGATTTTTAAGCAGTGGACGCCGATATCGATCAGTTCAGGAATTTGCTCAATCGCGTACAGGTCGCCCGGGGAAAGCAGATATCGAAGATCTTCCAATTCCTTTTTTTCACCGTCGACGATTAGGTCGTATGACAATCGGCAGGCCTGAGCGCATTTGCCACGGTTGGCACTACGTCCGCCCCACGCCTCGCTGCTGAAGCACTGCCCGGAATAGGATACGCACAGCGCACCGTGGACAAAGACTTCCAGTTCGACGTCGGTCTCGGAGGCGATTTTGCGAATGTCTTTGACGCTCAGTTCGCGCCCCAAGACGACACGGCTACAGCCCAGCGAGGCGGCCAGCTCGGCTCCTTCGGCGCTGGTGATCGACATTTGCGTGCTGCCGTGGATGTTCAGCTCTGGCGCGATTTGTTTGGCCAGTTTTACGATGCCGATATCTTGAACGATGAGCGCGTCCACGCCGGCAGCGGCGATCGCCAGCAATGCCAATTCGGCTTGCCGTAGTTCGTGGTCAAAGACCAGCGTGTTGAAGGTGACAAACCCTTTGATGCCGCGCTGATGCAGCGTTTCCATCACTTCGGGCAATTCGGCCAGATCGAAGCCCACCTTGGCGCGTGCAGAGAAGTGGTTTAGCCCAAAGTAGACGGCATCAGCGCCCGCTTCGATGGCGGTTTGAAGTTCGGCCCAATGTCCGGCAGGGCTCATCAATTCCGGTTTTATTTTTGCAGTACTCACGCCCCATAGAGTAGCCGGTCAGGGCGAAATTAGGCAGTCGGCAATTGCGGGTTTATTGCAGGTCGATTCAGAAAGCCTCCCAGGCAGCAGTAAATGGCTCATCACCACTCGGCTTGACCTGCTTGTAGAAGCTGTCCTTGAGGTCGAGTGGTTTATCAACCCTGAAATGATCATTCAGCGAAGTGAATTTCGCCAGAAATCCTTGGCTGATTAGGAATCCTGGCGAATTCCACAACATGTCAACTCAGCTCGGAAAGACCACGAGTTGGCAGGAGGAATCGGCCAATTGTCCTCGCCGGTAAACGTCGTTGCAGGCCCAAATTCCCAACCGCCTCCGATGTCCCAACCGCCTCCGGTTAGAGCTACCGGTTGGCGGGCGACAGATGGCTGGGGGCGATGACGCTGTCTTGTGGGCTAGTGCCGGGGGCAACAATTCCGTAGTCGTTGACAAAGATTGCGTCCTCACCGATCGAATCGCCACTAATAAACTCCACGCGCCCGTCACTGAACAGACAATTCTGTCCCCACGAACCGTGATTGATGCTGCGACGTCCGGGTTGATTAACCGAAGGCATATCGGCAACAAGAACCGTGTTGGTCAAACCGCAGTTGGTCAGCGGTTGATACTTTTGACCGTCGCCGTAACCCATCGAGTATCCGAAATGCCCCGACATGTTACGTTTGAGATACTCCAAGTCACTCCCATGAGCACTTTTGAGTCGAGCCATAGACGGAATTTGAACGGGGGCTTCGACTGCTAAGCCGGCGCAGTTGAAAATCGAATCATCTTCAACAAAGCCAGCGTCTTTAAGGGCTGGTGCGAAATAACCGCTGGCCGAAAGACGACCGGCTGATGGAATGGCAACGAACCGCCCACCGTTGAGATCGCTGTACTGAAGCAAGGCTTGGCCAACACAACGAAGATTATCTTGGCAAGCCATCTTGCGGCTGTTGAAGCGTTGGTAAGAGAGCGCTGGAAACAGCATGCCACCCATCACTGCAACAATGGCAATACCGGCAAGCGCGTCCGAAAACGACCAAGTGTGGGGGTGTAAGAGTTGGAAACGAGTGGGGGACAGCACGACTTTGCCGTCAGCGTTTTCGTCGGTTTGTTCTTCGGCGGCAATTTCTGCGACCGGCGTTTGAGTGGGTGCGAGATCCGCGTTTGTTTGGGCCACTTGAGTTGAAAGTGCCAGTCCCGAGAGGTGATCGGGAACGTAGTGGGCTTCGATGGTATCGGGATCTTTGGTTGCGGCGGCAACCCATTCGCAGGTGCGTCGGGCGAGTCCTGGTCGCGATCCCGAAGGATTGTCCAAATGATCCAGCGGCATCAGGCTGGCTTGAAGCTTGTGAACTTCTTTTTGGAGCGACGGAGCTGATTCGATTTTCTGCTGAATGTTACGTTCTTCGGTCGCGTCCAGTGCTCCCAAAACGTAGCCTAGCAATTCTTCTTGCACGGGGCTGTTCAAAGTAATACTCGTCGGTTGTCAGTCACGCGGATTAAAGGCAATCAATCGACGTGACTAGTTTTCCATGCGTCAGTGAGTTTAGTAATCGCAGAGTGGATTCGGCTTTTCACGGTTCCGACAGGGATGTCGAGTACCTCGGCTGCTTCCCGATACTTCATTCCTTGATAATAAACCAGTTGAATCAATGTGTGCATCGATTCAGGTAATTGGTTTAACGTATCGCGTACCAGCTGTTGCCGTTCTGCTGCCAATGCAGAATTGGAGGGATCTGGATCACTGCTTTCTAAAAGGTTGACCAAACGGCCAACATCTTCGTTGTCCTGCTCACGCGGTGTATCAAGGCTAACGTTGTCGTGTTTTTTACTACGTCGTTTAGCATCGATTGCCGCGTTGGTTGCGATGGCATAAAGCCACGGTCGAAATCGGCGACCCTCTTGAAACGACTCGCACTTCAAATGCACTTGAAGAAAAGCCGTTTGGAAAACATCCTCTGCCATTTCAGCGTTGCCCATGTACCGACGGAGGTAATTGAACAGTTCGCGCTCGTACCGATAGACCAGCTGCGCGTAATGCTCGCGGTCGCCAGTCTGGCGGTATTCCAGCAAAAGTTCTTCGTCAGTCACAGGGGCAGATTTCGCTTCAAATTGACGTTGAGTGTTGTAACAAAGATCGTGAATTGTACCTTGCATAGCTAAATACGCGTTCTATTAAAACCGGTTCGATCTTTCGGGGCGTTTGGGAGAGCAGTTTTGTGTAAAAATGACAAAATTGACTCTCGGGGCCTCCGGGGGTTGTCCGTGTTTGGGGACACCGCTGCGAAGTTTGGCTTGCTAAAACACGTCTCCTTTCTTGGGTTTTTGTTGAAATCTGAGGGCTCCGCCTCATCTAGTCTCAGTATCAGCCAGGGCGTTGACACGTTTGGTCGCTGATAAAGATGAAGGTTAGGAATTTTTTCAGGTTTAATTTCGTCAGGTCACTCAGACGTATGTTTTGCCAGCAAAATCTGGGCAAAAATGAGTGCCTTCTGTCTACGCTCCTTCCTGATGACGGCGACCGAAGAAAACCATTTCATTTTTTCCTGAAAACTTGGTACGCAAAGCCTGTGCCACTGAGGTGAATCTTGACCAATGCACGCTATCAATGGGCACAAACGGGCGATATCAACGCGTTTTTCGGGCTGATGCTGGATAACATCGCAGGCTTGATTCTGCTGGTATCACTGCTGGCAGGTTTCGGCTTCCCTGTAAAATTTGCTTTGTGTTACATGGTGCCCGGAACGGCGATCGGCGTGCTGGTAGGTGACCTGATCTTTTTCTTGTTAGCGTTTCGGTACGCAAAAGCCACCGGCAAAACCGACGTGACCGCGATGCCGCTGGGCTTGGACACGCCTAGTACATTCGGCATGGCGCTGTTGGTGTTGGGACCAGCATTCTTGGCGGCTCGTGAAGCCGGCTTGTCCGAAGGCGATGCTGCCATGAAGACTTGGCACATCGGCATGTGTGCGATTTTAATTACGGGCATCATCAAAGCTGCCATGGCGCCGGCGGCGAACTGGATCCATCGCGTCTTCCCACGAGCCGGTTTACTGGGGTCGCTGGCGGCGATCGCACTGGTGCTGATTTCGTTTTCACAAATGCCCAAGATCATCGACAATCCAATCGTGGGACTGACATCGCTGGTGATCGTGTTGCTCGCGCTGGTCGCGCGAGCCAAATTGCCGGGTAACATTCCCGGAGCGCTGGCGGCCGTCGGTGCGGCGACAGCGATCTACTATTTGCTGTACGGAGTACAATCCGCGACAGGACAAGCGTTATTGCCGGTGGCACATTCGATCGGCGAACGGGTGTGGTTCCCGATGCAGTGGACGGAAGCTTTCACGTTTCAATGGTTGTCCGAATTTGGATCGACGCTGCCGTATTTAGGTTACATCGTTCCGTTCGCCGTTGCGACAGTGATTGGCGGCGTGGACTGCGCCGAGAGTGCCGCATCGGTGGGTGATGAATTCAATACTGGCGAAGTCATCGGAACCGAGGCGTTTGCCACGTTGTTGGCGGCTTGCTGCGGTGGCGTGATTCAGACGACGCCGTACATAGGCCATCCGGCATATAAAGCGATGGGCGGTCGAGCGGCTTATGCCCTCGCGACGGCGCTGTTCATTGGTGGTGCGGGGCTGACTGGCTATTTCAGTTTAATGTTCCAACTCATTCCCGAAGCGGCCGTGCTGCCAATTTTGGTTTTCATTGGCATCGAGATAACGGCGCAAAGTTTTCACGTGACGCCGCACCGACATTATGCAGCGATTGCGATCGCTTGTATTCCGGCGTTGGCGAAGTTGGTGGCGTTACAGTTGGCTGGGTTCGGGATGGCGTTTGATTTTGAACAAGTCGACGCAGGGACAGCAGAGCGACTGCAGCACGGGCTGTTGCTGATCAATGTTCTGGCTGGCGGATTTATCTTCACCAGTTTGATCTGGGCCTCCGCAACGGCAAGAATGATCGATCGTCAATTCAAAAGCGCGGCCGTCTATATGAGCGTTGCGGGCGTCATGGTTCTGTTTGGCGTGATGCACTCGCCGCTGCCGGGTGATCAAATGTTTTGGCCAACTGCCATTGTCGAAATGGAAGCCTCTACACGCAACTTGATCACGCAACTTGCGGTGGCCTATTTTGTGATGGCCGGAATTTTGTTTGGGATGGATCAGTTTTCCGATGAGCTACCGGTCAAAGAAGTCGAAGACTAACTCGCTTCGGACGCTCAGTTGTTGAGCCAATTACGAATATCTCACGCAAAGACGCGAAGCTGCAAAAAACAAGTATTTCCTTTGCGGCTTGCCGCCTTTGCGTGCGCCTTTTTTCCACAAGGCGTTGTTGGGGTAAGTTCTATCGTAGTAGGTTCTATCGTAGCGCCAGAAGCCGTTTCAAGCTAAACGCTTCATAGCTATGACGTAATTCGAGCGACCATCACTTCGATCAACGCGCGGCAGAAATCGGGCAGATCATCCGGACGACGACTGGTAATGTGATGGCCATCGACGACCACGCTGGCGTCTTCGTAACGGCCTCCCGCGTTAACAAGGTCGTCTTTGATCCCCGGTGATCCGGTCACGCGCACGCCGCGATAGACGTTGGCACTGATCGGGATCCAGCCACCATGACAAATGGCGGCGATGGGCTTCTTGGCATCGTCAAAAGCGCGCACGATTTCTAAAACCTTCGGGTCGCGCCGCAGTTTGTCCGGCATAAAACCACCCGGAGCCAGCAACGCATCAAACTTACTGGCATCACAATCCGCGATCGCAACGTCGCTGGTACACGGGTATCCATTTTTTCCGGCGTAGGTTCTTCCAGCCTCCGGTTCCGCAACGACCACTTCGCAACCGGCTTCAATTAATCGTAATTTGGGATACCACAGTTCAAGGTCCTCGTAGATGTCGCCCGTGAAAGCCAACATTCGTTGACCCGTTAGAGGAAGTGCTGGTGAAGAATTCATAAAGTTTGCAGTAGTTGAGGTGATGATCAGACCAATCGCAAAGAATTGTAATCGATTCTGAGGACGCACAACCATCGTGTTCGTGGTATATTCAAAATGGTCGTAGTCCATGTGACGACTGTTTATTTTATTCGATGACCAAGGTTTTCAATGCGAACAACTGCTACAAGTTTGGTCTTTCTGATTTTGATGGCCGGGTGTGATAATTCGCCGAAAAACCAGCAAGCCGCCAATTCAACACAACCAACAACGCCAGCGATGGAAATCAATTCAGAGAAGACGGAAACACCAAGCGTAGAGTCGACTGACGAAGCGCAAGCCCAGAAAGCCATGTTGGCCGCTGCATTAGCTCAGGTCAAATCCGGCAAGGCACTACTGGTGGATGTTCGTCGCGATGAAGAGTGGAACGAGTTCCATTTTCAATCCGCTAAACATATTCCGATCGCCAAGATCAATGAGGATGCCAAGGCAGCTTTTGCAGGCATCGAAAAAGAACAGACCGTGTTCTTCCACTGACGTGGAGGTGGACGCGCCGGTCGGGCTGCGGAAGAGCTATCAAAACAGGGCTACAATGTTGTTCCTCTGAAATGCAAATACGAGGCAATTAAAGAAGCCGGTTTTAAGGAAGCGGTTAAAGAGGCAACAGAGTAAAAGTGAACGCTTAGAGAGTTAATGCGAGTTAATGCTTAGCAACGAAGAAGGCTCGGTACTATTAATATCAATAGCACCGGGCCTCTTTTAGTTTACGACAATTCGATTGCTTCGATTTCAGTCACGAATCGGTCTCGATCTCTCGACAAAAACGAATTAACGACTTTGAATACCGAATCGCTGAAACCGCCGACGTTCAGGATATCCTTCCGGTCGGGTGCCTGCGAATTGCCTGATGGCTGAATGTCGATGCAGACCAAACGTGGATCGCCTTGTTGGCGATTAACAAATTTGTTCCACTCCGTCATCACAACCGTCGAACCGTATCGTCCTCGGCCAACCCAACTTTCGTTGTCGCTGACCAACACGATTCCAGCAAACTTTCGTCCCGCAAGTCGGCCGGAGTTTGCCTCCGCAATGGGGATGGAGCAGTCTGTTCCACCGCCGACGAATTTAGACAAACGCTTCGACATGCTGAGAATCGTGTCTCCCGGATCGACGCGCACCTTATGGGCGCGCGTGTCGAAGGGAACGACCACACTGTCAGGATTTCGCCGGACAATCGCTGCGGCAAACAAAGCTGCCACATCAACGCAACGCATCTTTGACGTCGCACCACGACCTCGGTTACCTATTGCCGGCATCGTCATTGATCCAGACGTATCGAGACCAATCACTACCGGACCCGGCAAACGAGGAATGTTTCCGCAAGCGATCTCGACCACTTGATCAAAGATCTTGTGGGTCAGCGCGGTGTCACGTGAGGACAGGATTACGAATAGGGCCGCTGGCATGTCCTTCATGAACGCTTTCTTTCGCGCGTACACGGCCAGACGAGCCAAGAATTCATTGTCGTCGATTTGATTGACAAGTTGCAGGATTTGCACCAGCTGATCGCGTCCGCGCGTGTGGTAGGTGTTGTTGAAACAACCGGTCGCTGCGATTTGAGCTAGGGCTTGCTTGGCAGGGAGCGCATAAGCGCGACCGCCTGCGTCGTTGGTTGTGTTCGCGCGAGTGAATTTACTGGTAATGCTGGAGAATAGAGTTTTGTTAGCCATGTTTGATGACTCCATAAAAAAGAAAAATATCCGACGAGGAAACGGTGTAGAAGGGGCACATTTGCAATGATGTATTCCACACCAGCAGTCGGATCGAAAAAGGGCCGAACGAGGATTGGGCAGAGTTATTAACGCAAGGTTGTCGCGTTTCAGTGGACTCGAACCACACGCCCGAGGGCGTTTGCCATGTACTCCAACCGGCAGTTCGGTATTTCAAAAATTTCGACGAAGTGTTTGAGCAGAGAGATACGTACGACTGTACGTGAGGCTGCTATTCGGTCGGTTGTTTACTAGTCGGTTGGGCGATAGCAATGGTTTTGATGGTGCGTATGGTTGGAGCTATCGCCCAAAAGCCCAAACGACTGGAGCTAACGCGATCGATTCTCAAATAAGTCACGCATCAGGTTGGTCTTGGCAACGATTTGATGTGGTAGAATCTTAATGCGGAGATGAAACTCAATTGTTTAGCGATCAGAGACAGCCATGGAAGTGAAGCAACCACCGTTGGAATCGATGAGTGAAGAAGCAAGCAAAAAGGAACACCAAAGGGGGATGTTCCTGCCTCTTTCACAGCTTGCAAATTTCGTGATTCCGATCGCGGGGCTGGTGGCTCCGATTGTCATTTGGCAAATCAAGAAAGATGAATACCCGGTTATTGACGCTCACGGAAAAAGCGCGTTGAATTGGCTTATTTCTTCAGCAATTTACGCGCTTGTTGGCTTAGCGACGTTCGTCTTTCTTGTCGGCTTTTTTATTCTGTTGGCAGTGGTTGTTTGTGGAGTTGTTTTTCCTATCATTGCCGGCATCAAAGCTAACAATGGTGAAGTCTGGAAATATCCGCTGACGTTTTCGTTTCTGAAATAGGAGATTCGCATGAAACAAGAGAGCGACGCATGAAACGAATTCTTGAACCGGAACTGATGGATACGCCCGAGGCGGCGGCGGAATACAACGCGCTGGCTCACGCCGAGGTAAACCGTTTGTTCGCACAGGATTTTTTGGCGTTTGCGCAGCAGGCCTATGCAAACGATCTGGACGCAGTGGCTTGGAACGTCCTAGACGTGGGAACAGGAACAGCGTTGCTGCCGATCGAATTGTGCAAAATTAACAGTGACGTAAACGTTGTGGCGATTGATGACGCGGTGAGTATGTTGGATCTGGCCATCTACAATTTGGAAGCGGCCGGCATGCGTGAGCGTATCGCCTTGGCCAAGGTGGATGCGAAGGCCATGCCGTATGATGATAACTCAATCGAGATGGTGATTGCCAACTCGATTCACCATCACATTCCAGACCCCCAAGTTTGCTTTGCGGAAATAGTGCGCGTGACTGAAGATGACGGAATCCTGTTTGCCAGAGATTTGGCGCGTCCGGATGACGAGCAGGCGATCGACGCATTGGTGAAACGGTATGTCGCAAAGGAATCGACGGAGAGTCAACGGTTGTTTGCTCAATCGCTGAGAGCTTCTTTGACGGTTGATGATGTGGCTGACATTGTCGAGTCATTGGGGTTTGAACGCAGCAGCGTTTCGATGACATCGGATCGTCATTGGACATGGGCGGCGGTGAAAGAAGTCGTTGGCTAATAGTGGGAGGCGGGTTGTTGTGGCCAATGGGAGCGACCAACGGAGTGGCCAACGGAGTGGCCAACGGTGGGCGGAGCAACCGGTGCTAGTGCACAAACGGCTAACGAGCTGGAGCGGAATTCAATGATCTAAAGTGGGTTGATCTGTTAGCCGTTTTGGCTCTAGCCACGGTTCTGCTGCATGGTAGTCGATGAACGAGTGACTGTCGCTTTCGAGAGTACTGCAACCGCATTTAGAGACTACATGCGTCGGTCCTGTCGGTCTTGCGCAAAGAGCGTGTAGTCGATCACACACCCTAGGTCGTCTCCTTGCAGGAATGTTCCGTAAACGGTCCATGTGATGGAGTACGCTAGCGGAGGATTGTCCATCGCAGGTCTGGAAGAAGAGGACAAGGGTTCAGAGATGCTTGGAACAATATATCAGGCCAGAACAAGCACTGCAATTATTTGGATTTATTGCGAGTTTTCGCAGGTTGAGAGGGAAGGGGGAGTAGGGCTGCACCGGTTGCGCAAGTTTGTGTTTGTCCCCTCATTTGCAGAGTAGAGCCTTTGGTTGGAGATGAGCTAACCCCATAGCCACGGCGACCAAACCACACGAAAAAACCCTACTCCATTTGAATGAAGCAGGGCTTTCTTGTTTTTTGATTCTTCAACAAACGTTGTTGAGGCTTACGCGAGGCCTTCGCAGCGATTGATGCAGTTCAGATCTTCGAATGCTTCCTTCAAGCGTGCCACGAATTGGTCTTCGCCTTTACGCAGCCACTTGCGTGGATCGTAGTACTTCTTGTTTGGAATGTCGTCGCCGTCTGGGTTACCCAGCTGTGTCTGCAAGTAGCCTTCGTTGGCTTTGTAGTATTCCAGAACACCCTGCCAAGTCGCCCACTGCATGTCAGTATCAAGATTCATCTTGATCGCACCGTAGTCGATCGCTTCGCGAATCTCTTCACGCGTCGATCCTGACCCGCCGTGGAAGACAAAGTTGACGGGAAGATCGCCAGTGCCATGCTTCTCTTTGATGTGATCTTGAGAGTTCTTCAAGATGATTGGCTGCAGGCTGACGTTGCCTGGCTTGTAGACGCCATGGACGTTGCCGAAAGCTGCCGCAATAGTAAAGCTTGGCGAGATCTTGCCGAGCTCCTCATAGAAGTACGCAACTTCCGAAGGCTGTGTGTACAGTTTTGAGCTGTCGACATCAGTGTTATCGACGCCGTCTTCCTCACCACCGGTGATGCCCAGCTCAACTTCGATCGTCATGCCGATTTTTGCCATCCGCTCGAAATACTTACAGCTGATTTCGACGTTCTCTTCTAGTGACTCTTCCGACAGGTCCAGCATGTGGGAACTGTAAAGCGGTTGGCCCGTTTGCTCGAAGTGCTTTTCACCCGCATCCAACAGTCCGTCGATCCATGGCAACAGTTTCTTGGCACAGTGATCAGTGTGCAGGACAACCGGAACACCGTAGTGGCCAGCCATTTGGTGAACGTGATGAGCACCGGAGATGCTACCTGCGATGTCGGCGGCTTGATTGTCATTGGAAAGGCTTTTGCCCGCGTAGTAATATCCACCGCCGTTTGAGAACTGAACCATGACAGGTGAGTTCACCGCAGCAGCAGTCTCCAGAACGGCGTTGATGGACATCGTGCTGACAACGTTGACCGCTGGCATCGCGTAGTTGTTCTTGTTGGCGTTGGCCAGCAATTGGTCCAGTGCCTCACCAGAGACAACGCCTGGCTTGATTTGTGTGGTAGTGCTCATGAATCAGTTTCAGGTGAAGGATGACAGGAAGACGAACCAAAGGCGGAAATCCCTTGGCCGTTTTGAAAGCGCACATTGTATTCGGATCAGTCGATCTGACAACGTCCGAAACAGCACAACAGTAGGGGGCTGGGAACTTCCTATACCGGCGTTTAGGGGCGTTGACAGAGTGCCAGAGGCGCTGGAGCGGGCCAAGCTATGGTGCTGGTAAGGGTTGGGTAGCTTCAGCTGAGTTTTCTGCCGAACTGCTGGGCGTCGCCGTGCTGTTTGTTTCAGATTGGGCTGGCCGAAATTCAAGCGCGGCCGAATTCATACAGTACCGCAGCCCGGTCGGCGCCGGCCCGTCATTAAAGACATGCCCCAAATGAGCATCGCAGCGATTGCAAGTGTTTTCGGTGCGACGCATTCCGTGGGACAGGTCGACGATCGAGGTAACTGAAGTGTCGTCGATCGCTTTAAAAAAGCTTGGCCAACCCGTACCCGATTTGAATTTGGTTGATGCATCGAACAAGGGCAGTTCACAGCATTTGCAAACGTAGATTCCAGGTTGCTTGTTGTCCCAATATTTTCCCGTGAACGGGCGCTCGGTCCCCTTCATCCGCGTCACTTGGTATTCGGTTGGCGTCAATTGGGCGCGCCATTGTTCATCCGTTTTACGAATTTTTTCAATCACGCCAGTCGTCAAAGCGGGTGCTGGTTTGGAAGAGGATCCTTCCGACATGGGCGTTTTGCTAGACGAGCCTGTTTGAGCGGCAGGTTTGGTGGATGATCCCGCGCTAGATGCAGGCGGTTCTTGGCAAGCCCCGAATGGACAAATGGACAGGCTGAGCACCGCAGCAGTGGCCAGAAAGCTAATTGCGGGCGGTTTAGAACGGCGGCTACCTAGATTCATTGTATCTTGTTCCATTTTCGTGTGTTCTTTGAAAGAAAAATTCAAGCCAGCCTCGTCCCTATTGTAGGCACGACTGGGCTATCCGGCGATACTGATGTTTCCCACGTCTGCTGGAACTCTCGTTTTGTCGCTGTCAAATCGTAAATTTCTCAAGCATGAAGCCAATGAATCCGAATGCCCCTTCTCAAACTGGCGCCGCCATGCCCCAGAGGTCAGGGATGCGAAAAGCAATCATGTTATGCTTGGTGCTGCTGGCCGCGGTCGTTTGTTTCTTCGCCGTAAGGCAATATTTGGATATAGGCTTTTTGGCTTCTCAAGAACAACTTCTTCAAGACTATTATCGGTCCAATCCGGTGATTGTTTTGGTTGCAGCATTTGCGATCTACGCAACGGTTACCGGATTGTCGGTTCCGGGGGCATCGCCAATGTCGTTAGTGATGGCTTGGTTCTTTGGATTTTCAACAGCCTTGGTACTGATCAGCTGCGCCTCGACAGCCGGAGCTACTATCGCATTCCTGATCAGTCGCTACTTGTTTCGGGATTGGATTCAGGCGCGTTTTGGCGGCCGCCTAGAAAAATTCAACACGGCTTTGGAAGAGGAAGGGGCGTTTTACTTGTTCACGCTCCGATTGATCCCATTGGTCCCGTTTTTTGTGATCAATTCAGTCATGGGTTTGACGAAGCTGCGTACGACCACGTTTTGGTGGGTTAGCCAGCTGGGGATGTTGGCTGGTACGGCAGTGTATTGCTACGCCGGATCGCGTATCCCCGATCTGCAGACACTTCGAGAGCAGGGCGTTGGAGCGGTGATCAATCAGCAACAGTTAACGCAGATCACGATCGCGCTTGTGTTGCTGGGACTGTTTCCGATCGTCGCGAAGAAGACGATTGGGCTATTTCGCCCCCAAGTGCAGCAATAGTTGTTGGGACAAGGGACAAGCTGTTGGGAACCAGCTATTTAATCCGGCCAACCTTCCCCTTGCGAATGCTCGGCTGAGATTCGGATCATGTCCCCACGGATCATGTCCCCACGGATCAAGTCCACGCTAGAATCTCGAAACGAAAATTTGATCTCAAAACGAGACAGGACCAGCGCTTTTGCCGACCTTAAGAGGGGTTGGGAAAGAATTACCCAAGTGATAGCAGAAAGTTAATTGAGACATTTCCCTTGTGAAAACAGCCTTTTCTTGCTGCTGCGGTACTTTTATGGCATCTGGCCAGATCGATTGGCATCCTGTTTGCATAAGAGATTTGTCAGAGTGGAGGCCAAAGCCTTAAGCGTTCTCATCCCATCCGCCGTCTCAGGGGCTTCTCCACTCTTTTTAAATCATTCCAGTATAGATGAAGTGCTCTTCTCTCCTTTTGGCACGCCTCATCTTCTCAATTTGCCAAGTCTGTCTTTTCATTGCAGGCAATTAAAATCTTGAAGTGGGGGCCGAAAGCCTTAAGCGTTCTCATCCCATCCGCCGTCTCAGGGGCTTCTCCACTTCAATTTTTGAAATCATTCCTAGACAGACGCAGTGCTCTCTTCTCATCGCACGCCGCGTCTGTTTTTTTGCGCACAGGTCTTCCATTTGGAGGGCATCGGCCCCAGAGGTCGGTCGCGGCCAAGTTCGAGTTGGCTGCGACTAACCTACTGCCTCCCTTTAACCTACTGGTGGCATTTAGCCTACTGGCTGATCGATCATGCTGGCGATCAAAGCCTCCAGTTTGACGATGTCAGCTGAGAATTTGCGAATTCCTTCGGCTGTCTTTTCGGTGGCCATCGCATCTTCGTTCATCAGCCAGCGGAAGTTCTTTTCGTCGCAGACCACTTTCTCAATCTCCATGCTCTTGGCGGCATCTGCGTCGAGTTTTTGAGCGATCGACTCATCCGAATTTTGCAACTCCTCCAGCAACTTGGGGCTGATCGTCAGCAGATCGCAACCGGCCAATTCGATGATTTGGCCTACGTTGCGGAAACTGGCTCCCATGACTTCGGTAGGGTAGCCAAATTTCTTGTAGTAGTTGTAGATCTCAGTTACCGACTGGACGCCCGGATCTTCAGCGCCGACGTAGTCACGGTCCTCAGCCTTTTTGTACCAATCGTAAATCCTACCAACGAATGGGGAAATCAGCTTGATGTCGGCCTCCGCACAGGCGACGGCCTGAGCCAGCGAAAACAGTAACGTTAGATTACAGTTGATCTCCTCTTTTTGCAGGATCTCTGCAGCTTTGATACCCTCCCACGTCGAAGCGATCTTGATCAAGACGCGCTCGCGCGATGTGCCAGATTTTTCGTACAAGTCGATCAACGTGCGCGCTTTGGCAACGGTGCCTTCGGTGTCGAAGGAAAGCCGGGCGTCGGTTTCGGTGGAAACTCGACCGGGAACCACTTTCAAGATTTCGTTACCAAAAAGAATAAGTACACGATCGATTACCGCTTCGACCAATTGATCTTTCGGAAGATCGGATTCCTTTAGTTCATCGACAGCTTGCTGAACCAAGTATTGGTATTTCTCTTCTTTGGTTGCAGCCAGAATTAGTGACGGGTTAGTGGTTGCGTCTTGAGGTTTGTATTCGTCCATCGCTTGGAAATCGCCTGTATCGGCAACGACGGTGGTCCACTGTTTTAATTGATCTAGCTGGTTCATGGTTCTGAAGTTTCTGGATTAAAGGTGTCCACTTTGTGGGGATTTAGGGTCTCTTGCTCCAAGTCTACCCGACTGGCGGGTGTCTTGTTGTGGGTGAATCGGATAAATTCATTTACTTGAAGTTCTTCATATATCGCTTGGCCACATTCCACCATGCTAACCTCTCACGACATCCTTGGCGAAGGCCAGAAAATCGCCAAGCGTCTGAAGGCGTACGAACATCGTCCGGAGCAGTTGGCGATGGCCGATGCGGTAGCCCAAGCGATTGTCAAAAAGCGACACCTCGTCGCTGAAGCGGGCACAGGAGTCGGGAAGAGTTTTGGTTATCTCGTTCCCGCCATCCTCTCTCTGGCCGCCAATCAGGAATCCAAATCGGAAACCAAGAAACGGATTGTCGTCTCGACCCACACGATCAGTCTCCAAGAGCAGTTGATTGAAAAGGACGTTCCGTTTCTCAACAGCGTAATCCCGCTGGAGTTTTCTGCAGTGCTGGCCAAGGGGCGTGGGAATTACGTCAGTCTACGGCGTCTGCGCGATGCGGCCGTGCAGGGAAAAACGGTGTTCTCCAGCGAAGAGGAAGTCGACCAGATCCCAATGTTGAAAAAATGGGCCAAGGAGACACCCGATGGTTCGCGCAGCGACCTCCCGATCAAGGTGCTGCCGCAAGTTTGGGATGAGGTGCGCAGTGACAGCGGAAATTGTCTGGGACGCAAATGCCCTTCCTACAAAGACTGTTTTTACTTTGCAGCGCGCAACCGATTGCAGAACGCCGATATCTTAATCGTCAATCACGCACTGTTTTTCTCGGACCTGTCACTGCGGCGGCTGGGGGTAAACATTTTGCCCGACTACCACACTGTAATTCTGGATGAAGCGCACACCGTCGTCGATGTAGCCAGCGATCATCTCGGTTTGTCAGTGACACTTGGCCAAGTCGAATACACGCTGAAGAAGCTTTACAACAGTTCGAAGAATAAGGGATTGCTGGTTGTTCACGATTTGAAAGAAGCGCAACGCATGGTGGTCAAAGCGTTTGCGGCTTCGGAGACTTTCTTCCTAGACCTGCTCAATTGGGCGTCGCGTCGTGGCGACAATAAGAATCGTCGCTCCAATAAGATTCGTGTGAGCGAGAAGGGAATCGTGCAGAACCGCTTGAGTCCGATCTTGAGTCAGATTAGTGAGACGGTGACGCACTTCGCCGAGAATCAAAAGAACCCATCGGACAAACAGAATCTAACATCGGCTGCGGATCGGTTGACAACCATTGCAGCGTCACTGGAGAGCTGGCGGCTGCAAGGGATTGAGGGCGGCGTGTACTGGATTGAAACATCCATCAACCGTTTTGGAAAACAGAACGTCAGCTTGATGGCGTCGCCGATTGATGTCGGGCCAGAAATTCGCGAACACTTGTTGAACAAAACCGACAGTGTGATCATGACCAGCGCCACCATCGCAACGGGTGGCAACTCGTTTGATTTCTTCCGCAATCGCGTTGGAATGACCAAGGGCGACACGTTGGCCGTTGGCAGCCCGTTTGACTACGAGAACCAGTCGCGTTTGATCATTGTGAGCAACATTGCCAACCCGTCAGAACAGCGCGAGCTGCACGAGCGGCAGTGTATGGAAGCGATTCAGAAATACGTTAAACAAACGGACGGTCACGCGTTTGTGTTGTTTACCAGCTACGATTTTCTTCGCCGCGCCGAACGTGAACTGACGCCATGGCTATCCGAGAACGACTTCGGGTTGTTCTCACAAGCCGGTGGTACTCCGCGCGGTCAGCTGTTGGAGCAGTTTAAGGCGACGCCTCGGAGCGTCTTGTTTGGCACTGACAGTTTCTGGCAGGGCGTCGATGTTCAGGGCGATGCGCTTCAAAATGTGATCATCACAAAATTGCCCTTTAGTGTCCCAGACCAACCTTTGTTGCAGGCGCGGTTGGAGGCGATTAAGAAAGCGGGTGGGAATCCCTTCGTGGATTATCAGATCCCTGAAGCGGTGATCAAATTCAAACAGGGATTCGGCCGATTGATTCGCAGCAAAACCGATTCAGGGATCGTGGTGGTGCTGGATCCTCGTGTTAAAACAAAACGCTACGGCAAAATCTTTCTCGATTCGCTGCCTAAGACAAAAGTGGTCGAAGAAACACTTTGATCGAAGTCGGCAGGTTGAAAATCTGCCCCACGTAGAGCAGGTTTTTAACCTGCTGGTCGCTGGTTCTCCTTTAGCACCGTTTTGGCGTTGTAAACGGCTTGCCCTGAATCGACGAAGGTTTGCAGGACTTTGCACGCTTCCTCGGCGAGGACGTTTTCGGTCACTTCGATGCCTCGGCGGCCCAGTTCCTCTTTCCACTGCGGATGGACAGCGCCTTCGTCGAATCCGGCGATTGATTCGACCTGCTTGCTGGAAGCAGCAATCACTACCGATCTTACGCCGGACCAAGGAATCGAGCCGTAGCACATCGCGCAAGGTTGGGCGCTGATGACCAATTGATGCTCGGGTAAGCCTTCGGCTCCAAGATCAAATGATCCGACTTTGGCCTGCGCTAACATCAGCGTAACAATTTCGGCGTGTGCTGATGATATCCCCAGCGGCATCACGCGATTGACGCCGATCAAAACGGGTTTGCCCGACTCGTTTTCGAACACGCCAGCAGCAAACGGTCCGCCCGTCTGGTACTGAACATTCAATTCCGAAAACCGAATGACGGCCCGCATACGATCCTCAACCGCTTCGATCGACGCAGGAAGGTTAGCGTTTTCACGAACCGCCCAAGGCGGTAGGTCGATGGTTACATTCATGGTCTGGAAATTTCAAAAAAGTGAGAATGCTCAAAATTGTTTGAGCTTCAACAGTATAACTGGAGTTAAACGTTTGCCGGGATAGCAATCCGATGTGTCCCACGATCGCCAACCTTCATCAACGGATTCTGACCATGCCGCGAAAACTGCTGACCATTCTAATTGTGATTTGTGCGGCGCTGACCGGATTGCAGAGGGTTGTCGCGGATGATGGACATCCGATTGCGATTCGGCAATGGTCGGACACAGGGTTCACCATTGAAACAATGCAAAACCTGCATGTCGGCGTCGGGCTAACTGAAGCCGATGAAAAACGACTTCCGAGAGCCGTCGATTTCCAAACAGAAGATGTCGCCACCGGTGGTAATATCATCGTTCGTTGGTCGGCTCAAACATCATCAGTGACGACCCTTGGCTATGACCAGCGTGATAACAATCATCTCGCAAATGACATTACCGTGGTCGGAGGAGCATGGGGGATGTCCGAAGCTAAACTAGTTTCGGTTGATGGAGTTCTGGTGGCCGACCTAAACGCAGTCGCTTCCGGGGAAATCGAAACGTGGCTCAAGAACCCAATTGAAGCGGAAATTGGGAAGCCGTGGTTGGTCGTGATTGCGACGGCTGCCGACTTCGACGCCGACCGTCTGAAGGAAATTCGTGACGAACTGAATCCACAAATGATGGTCGTTAATTCGTCCGTTGGCAAAATCGACGACGTTAAAGTTGAAGTCATTCCCCACAATGCGATCGCAGTTTCATCGTCCGGAGAAAATGATCAAAACAACAACACGCGTTTCGTCTCCCTTGGCGATGAACCTTGGGCGATGACCGATGGGCTTGCTGGTCTGTTCGCAAAAAAAGAAGCGGACTGCAAGTCTTCGCGCGAGATGTTCTCAAAACTCTCAGTCGAGCAAATGAACTTCAAGCCGGGCGATGGCTCGCACACGCCGCGTTGGAATGCCGAACACATGATGGGCCGCGAGTTGCTGTTTTTCTCTCAGATTTTCCATGCAGTGGATCCGACGATTCCAGTTATCGATCTCAACCCACGCCAGATGCCGACGGATTATACCTTCGCCCACAGCGACTGGAGCGGAGCCGAAGAAGCGGCCCAGATGATGAGAGTGGAGGCTTTCACTCGCCGATTTGCTTATTTGCTCGACAGAATGGACTTGGACACCAAAGCCGCCGGCAGCAAATTCTGGTCGCCGCGTGGACTGCTGGAGCAAATGCAGCGCCACTACAACCAACACTCGGCCAATGTGGTCAAGAAAATGGATTTGGAGGATTGGCCCGACAAGTAAGCAGCCGATTGCCGACAAAGGGTTGGTCTTTCAATTGTCCTGATGACAAAATGGCCTCGTTGGAACACAATGTGGCAGCCAATTCGGCTACACTGACTCATTCGCGCTTTTAATTTTGGCTTACGAACAAAAATGGCATCAGAACACCGCATCATCTACACACTTACCGACGAAGCTCCTGCCTTGGCCACACGCTCGTTCCTACCCATCGTCCAAGCCTTTGCGGGCGCTTGCGACGTCGATGTGGAAACACGCGACATCTCGGTCGCCGCCAGAATCTTGGCAGCCTTCCCCGAGTGCTTGAGCGAGGATCAGAAAACGCCTGATGCACTGGCCGAACTTGGTGAACTGGCCAAGACGCCCGAAGCCAACATTATTAAACTGCCCAACATCAGTGCTTCGATCCCGCAAGCCAAAGCCGCCATCGAAGAGTTACAGGCCAAAGGGTATGCGGTTCCCGACTTCCCCGACGATCCAAACACCGACGAAGAAAAATCCGTTCGTCAGCGGTATTCAAAAGTACTCGGCAGCGCTGTCAATCCGGTGCTGCGTGAGGGCAACTCCGATCGCCGCGCTCCCCGCGCGGTAAAACAGTACGCGCGTAAGAATCCTCACTCGATGGGCGCTTGGTCAGCCGATTCGAAAACGCACGTTGCCACCATGGGCGCCGATGATTTTTGCTCAAGCGAAAAATCGACCACCATCGAAAAAGCCGGCGCGTTAAAGATCGAGTTCGTCGCCGCTGACGGCAGCAAAACGATTCTGAAAGAATCTGTTCCAGTCTTGGCGGGTGAAGTCGTAGACGCGACGGCAATGAACTGCCAGAAGCTACAGGAGTTCCTGAGAACGCAGGTCGCCGATGCGAAAGCTCAGGACGTGCTGTTTTCATTGCACATGAAAGCCACCATGATGAAGGTCTCGGACCCCATCATTTTTGGGCATGCGGTCAAAGCGTTTTTCGCTGATGTGTTTGCCAAACATGCGACCGCTTTGGAGACTGCAGGTGCCAATGCCAACAATGGGTTGGGAAATGTTCTTGCCAGCCTCGAGTCGTTGCCGGCAGACCAACGCGCCGAAATCGAAAAAGACATTCAGGTCGCGATTGAGCAGGGCCCTGATCTGGCGATGGTCAATTCTGACAAAGGGATTACCAACCTGCACGTGCCAAGTGACGTCATTATTGACGCATCGATGCCGGCCATGATTCGTACCTCCGGGCAAATGTGGAACGCCGACGGCAAACAGCAAGACACCAAAGCCGTTATTCCCGACAGCAGTTACGCCAGCGTTTTCTCCGAGACGATTGCGTTTTGTAAACAGCACGGTGCGTTTGATCCGACCACGATGGGCTCGGTTCCCAATGTGGGTTTGATGGCTCAGAAAGCCGAAGAGTACGGTTCGCACGACAAAACGTTTGAAATGTCGGCTGCCGGATCGGTCGTGGTTACCGATGACAGCGGCGCAACAATCTTTGAACATGCTGTTGGGGCCGGTGACATCTGGAGAATGTGCCAAGTCAAAGATGCGCCGATTCGCGACTGGGTGAAACTGGCGGTCACGCGCGCTCGGGCGATGGGTGCTCCTGCCGTGTTTTGGTTGGACAAAGACCGAGCTCACGATGCGCAATTGATCACTAAAGTGAACCAGTATCTGTCCGACCACGATACGGACGGGCTGCAAATCGAAATCCTTGCTCCCGGTGAAGCGACTAAATTCACCCTCGAGCGCGTGAAAAATGGTCAAGACACGCTGTCGGTCACTGGAAACGTGTTGCGTGATTATCTGACGGATCTGTTCCCGATTTTGGAGTTGGGCACCAGTGCTAAAATGCTTTCGATCGTGCCATTGATGAACGGCGGCGGGTTGTTTGAAACGGGGGCTGGTGGATCAGCGCCCAAACACGTTCAACAATTTGTGCAAGAGAATCACCTGCGGTGGGATTCACTGGGCGAGTTCCTAGCACTGGCCGTTTCGCTGGAGCACTACGCCGATGCGGCGGCCAATCCCAAAGCAAAAGTACTTGCCGAAGCGCTCGACGATGCGACCGAAAGATTATTGGACCAAGGGAAATCTCCATCGCGCAAAGCAGGTGAGATTGATAATCGCGGCAGCCATTTTTACCTGGCGCTTTACTGGGCTCAGGCCCTTGCAGGTCAAGATACCGACGCCGATTTGAAGACTCGGTTTGCCGCACTGGCAGAGAAGCTATCGAAGCACGAGTCTGCAATTGTGGCGGAGCTGACCGAGGTGCAGGGCAAGTCAGTTGATATTGGCGGATACTATCTGCCGACCGAAAATCAGGTTGCCGCTGCCATGCGACCAGCCCAAGTGCTTAACGACACGTTGGCCGAACTGTAGTTGTCGATCAGCTTGGGTAACATGTCGTTGCCCAGCACGTTCCAAGTTCAAGCTTGTTGAAACATGAAACAAATTCTCGCCATCATCAAACCGTACTTGGCAGAAAAAGTGATCGAAGCGATTTCTTCTGATGGAGTCGAGCAGGTAATTATTCGTGAGGTCAAGGGTTACGGTCGGCAGAAGAATTACTTGGAAAGTTACAGCGAGAACGAGTACTCGCTTGCATTTGTCCCCAAAGTCGAAATTTCCGTTTGGGTCGACGACGATCAAGTTGGCACGGTGGTCGATAAAATAGTCAAAGTTTCCCGAACTGGCAGGCTTGGTGACGGGAAAATCATGGTTCTGCCAGCTGTCGTTCCTCTGATCTAGCGGTTTGTCATGTTTCAAAATACGCTAGTATTCAAGTTCAACCATGTCGAACCAAGTCGAAGTGGCCAATGTGACACAGTTGGCCGATACTAAAAGGCCCGCCGTTAGTTAAGATAGAACCGACGTAGTTCTCTTTGGTCCGCTCGTTTGGACCACCACTGTTAAGCTCAAAAGTTATCTGCTGGAATCAGGTCAATGAACCAATCAATGTTCAAATCGTTTGCTCGCATCTTGTTTTTTATACTCTCCATGGTTGCCATGGCCAGCACAGCTGCGGAAGCCCAAGACAAGGTAAGTTTTGAGCATCAGATCAAACCCTTTCTGAAAAAATATTGCTTTGAGTGCCACCAAGGGGAAGACGCTGATTCGTTCCGAATGGACAACGACGAAATGTTGGACTACGTCTTTGCTGGCGACCCTGAAACCAGCGAACTGTACTCGCACATGATGCTCAGCGAGGACGATGACATGCTGATGCCACCGATCGATTACACACCGCGTCCCAGTGGCCCGGAAATCATGCTGGTCAAAACATGGATTCAGCAAGGCGCCAATACGAGTGACGAGGACAGCAATGCGGCAGCGCCTCCAGTTGCCGCTGCCGAAGTCTCCAATTTCGAGAAACACATTTACAACGCCATTGGATCGCTGCATACGGCTGCGATTCACTTGCCGATCGGGCTTCTACTGGCAGCCGGATTGTTCGGATTGCTGGCGCTGCGAGGCAACTTTGTCATGAGTGACTGTGCATACTATTGTTTGTGGCTCGGGACATGGGGCGCGATCTTTGCATGCGTGTCTGGCTGGTGGTATAGCCCGATGGAGCATCGCGGCACGGTCGTCGAGTTCGCCGATCTTTTTGACCAAACGCATAAAGTGTTCTGGCATCGTACCGGCGGTTTGATTGTGACCATTGTTGCGTTTTTGGTCTGTATGATCGCCAAGCGCACACGCGACGCTGATCCTGATGAAGGCACGTTTTGGAAATTGGGTGCAATTGTCGTCGCCGCTGCTATCGGATGGGTCGGCCATGATGGTGGAGAGCTGACGTATGGTAAAAAACACTACAAAGACCTCAACGCCATCATCGAAATGGTGGTTGATCCAGACAAAGGGGGACAGCCGGCGGCGGAACCGGACGTTGGTGAAAGTTCGTCGGTAACCGACGAGAACGATGGCCCTACAACTGATTTCTAAGACACTCATGGGTGCAGATTGGCAATGGAAGAACTTCCCAGCCAAAAACAAATCATTGCCGATCTTAAGTCTGGCCGCGAGGAAGCGCTGGCGAAGTATTTTTCAATGCTTCGTTCACGTTTGGAGAAAGTGGTTCGGTTTCGGCTGGACTATCGCTTGAAGGGGCGTGTTAGCGAGTCAGATATTCTTCAGGAGACTTATGTGCGCGCCGCGCAGCGACTGGAGAGTTTTCTTCAGAAGCCATCGATGCCATTATTTGTATGGCTTCGCTTAGAGACGCAGCAACATTTGTTGGATGTCTATCGTAAACACTTCGAAGCATCGAAGCGTGACGTCCGCAAAGAGATCTCGTTTACACGCCCGACTCACGGTAACGCGGGTGAGACGTCGATGGCGCTGGCGGCGCATCTCGTGGCACAGATGACTTCCGTCAGCCAGTTGATCGAGAAATCTGCCAAGATCGCGGCACTGGAAGACACGCTGAACGAAATGTCGGAACTGGACCGGGAAGTGATCGCATTGCGTCATTTTGAGGAGCTTTCCAACATTGAGACCGCAGAGGTGCTGGGGATCGAGCCATCGGCGGCTAGCAAACGCTATTTGCGGGCGTTAAAGCGGCTGAGAGAGATATTGGAACTGATGCCAGACTTTCAAAGTCCGGAAAGCCAACTTTAAGCGTGCTATAGTTGAGGTTGTTGAATTAACGCGTTTGCGGTTCGGTTAACGCCTTTGCGGTTCAGGTTTGTAATAAAAAGCCAAGCGTTTTGCTTCAACAGACGCCCCGACTCTCGAAGTACAACAAGTTTCGATCATGAACCCTGATCCTGTTTCAAAAACCGAGTCTTCCGTTGCGGGTAATTCCGACAGCGCTGGCAGCGCCGACGAAACGCTTGAACAAGTTGTTGAGCGATTCACGGATGAGGTTCGCGCTGGAAATCATCCGGACGTGGAGCAATGGGTCCGAGACCATCCTGATTTGTCAGACGAGTTGAGCGATTTGCTTTCTTCGGTCGCGATGATCGAAGGGTTGAAGAACTTCTCTCCATCGACGTCTCTTCCCCAATCGCGTTTCGCCGATGTAGATATTCCCGACTATCTGGGCGAGTACAAAATTGTTGGTGAAATTGGTCGCGGCGGAATGGGGATTGTTTTAGAAGCGGTGCATGAAACGCTGGGACGTCGTGTTGCCATCAAAGTAATGGTGCCGGGAGCGTTGACGACCTCCACCCATCTAGAGCGTTTTCATCGCGAAGCCGTCGCAGCGGCTAGTTTGCACCACACCAATATCGTCAGTGTTTTTGGTGCGGGGGAAGATCAAGGCTTTCATTTTTACGTGATGGAGTTTGTTGATGGTCAATCCATCAGTCAAATCCTCAAACAGCACAGCAATGAAAATCTAGAAACGGTCGAGTTCCGCATGTCACCTTCGTTGGTCGGCATTGCCGCAACAGGGGCGACTAGCGATACAGGGGCGACTAGCGATACAGGGTCGAGTAACGAAACGGGTGTGACGGAGAGTCCTACGACTGGGCTTGAGCATAGTCCCGATCCAATTGATATAGCGACTGCCGTTTTAGGACCGGACCGATACAAGTGGGTTGCTGAAACAGGAGTTCAGATCGCTGACGCGTTGGCTTACGCACATGAAAAGGAAATCTTGCACCGGGACATCAAGCCTGCCAATCTTGTTCTCGATACCAACGACACGGTTTGGTTGACCGATTTTGGACTGGCCAAATCAACGCAGGACATTGAACAGACTGCAGTGACGAAGACGGGCGATATTCTTGGCACGCCGCAGTACATGGCTCCCGAGTCACTCTCTGGAAACTACGACTCCCGCAGCGAAACGTACTGTCTCGGGCTGACGTTGTATGAGCTGGCTACTCTCAAGCCAGCTTTCGCCAAAGCCTCAACCCCCGAAGTGATTCGCGCTGTTGCAGCTGCGGCACCGACGTCGCCTCGGAAAGTCGATCCGGCATTGCCGTCGGATTTGAGTACCGTGATTGAAAAAGCGATCGCAAAAGAGCCAAGTCAACGGTACCAAAGTGCTGCGGAATTGAGAGATGATCTGCGGGCCTTTGTAGAAGACCGCCCCATCGCAGCGCGACGGACGTCGCTGTTGGGGCAGTTCGTCCGTTTTAGCCGTCGCAATCCTTTGGCCGCATCATTGACGGGATTGTTGGTGCTGGCATTAGGGCTGTTGGCGGCCACGGCTGCCGTCGGCTATTGGGCGACCAACAGCGCGCTCGATGATCTGCGCGAAAAACAAATCAGCTTAAAAAGGGAACAGGTCGCAACGCGCGAGGCGTTGCAATTGGCAGATGAGAACGCCAAGAAAATAGAAAACCAGTTTCAACGCGCCGAAACCAACGTCGATGTGGCGTTGGAAGCATTTGACCAAGTGTTCCGTCAGTTGATTTCACGTGGCACGGGACGGTCGGGCGATCTAGATATTGATGGTTTTCAGCAGATAGCGGGGGTCGAACGGGCGATCACCCAAGACGATGCTCTGTTTGTGGAAAAACTGCTGGCGTTCTATCAACGTCTAGCAATCGACAGCGACCATAACCGGGACTTTCGAACCGAGTCTGCAACCGCGGCGCGTCGAATCGCCAACGTGTATCGACTGGTGGGGGAGAATGAGAAATCACTCGACGCATACACGCGCGCTATTGAGACTTTTGAAGAGCTGGCTTACGAACAACCAGAATCGATCGACGCGCTACTCAATGCGGTTGCGACACGGAATGAGCGCTCAAGTCTGTTGGGGGCGATTGGGAAGTGGCGAGAGGCGTTGACGGATCTGGTCAAATCGCGTGAGCAGTTGATCGGTCACGCGCGATCTGAGGATGCAGGGGCGAAATTACACGTCATTCATACGCTCAACCAGCTCACATCGGGACCGGTAAAGATGATGTTTTCACGGCTTCCGGAAAGTGAGCAACCACGTGATCTATCAGGCCCTCAAGGGGTTGACCTTTACAAACCATTGGTCGACGGCAAGCTACAAGCGGCACCGTTTGGTGAAATGATCCAGCAAGTTCGAAGCCAAGCGATTGAAGCCGTCGAACTTTCGCAACAGTTGAGCGCGGAGAGCCCATCGGATGTTGAGATTAGCGTGACGCGCGCCGAGAGTCTTTGTCATCTCGCTCAGATCGAACGAATGCTCGGCGGCAACGCGCGGGCGCCTTTGATCGCTGCGATGGATGAGCTAGAAAACCTACAGCAGAAAACGCCAGACCAGCCTCAGTTCCAGTACCTGTTGTCGCTGACGAAAGCGATTGCATCGCAGGATGAGGGCTCGGAAAAATCGTTGGCGCTGCTGAAGGAATCCAAGACAACGTTGAAAACGCTTACGGATCGTTATGAGAAAATTCTGCCCTATCGCCAGTTGTACGCGGCCGTATGCATCCAGTTGGCAGGACTTCAGATAGATGCGGCTAAACTTATCGCCGCACGTGCCAATTTAACGCTGGCCGGAGATTTGCTGGTACAACTTCGAAACGATGCTGGCCGCGATTTCGGCACACGTATCAGTCGTCAGAAACTAATGAAACAGTTCCAGTTGCTCAGTGATTCTCACGCGGCGAACGGAGAATTTGAAACTGCGGCCGAAGTCGAGTTCGAAGTGGACCTTATTGATCGTAAGCTTGACGTGAAGTCGAAACGCAACGAAGAGGGGTAGTAAGGCAATTTGTCATCCTCTCAGAGCGCGCTTGTTCATCCATTTTTTGGGCGGATCAGAAGGCGAGACCAAGAGGCGGCACAGAAGCCCGACTGGGGAATTTTTAGCGGTAAAATCCAAGTCCAAAGCCGCCCAGAGACTGGTTTTGATCTTCTGGCCGGTTAAATTCGTTTCTCCAGTAGGAAATACGTGCTGGCCTCCGTTCCAATCGATGACAAACGGTTGATAAGACAGTCTGCTCGTTAAGGGACCATCCGCGCCCACGAGCCAGTCTGCGGGTGTGGATTGCGGTTTCGATAGGGGGGAGGGAGCCCAAAAAGGTGTTTTGGGTTGTGTTCCGAGTCTTTTTTGGGCATTGAGACGTGCTGGGAACCAAGGTTGAAGATTTTTCTTTAAGGTTGACGAAACTGAATTTACGATAAAAATAACCAGTCGCTGGTACCACTAAGACCACCATCCATCACCAATCGCAATGTTATCCCGATCCCACAACCGATGTTGTTGTCGACGTGCCTGATATTTTTGGCTCCGGATCGTTCGAATTGCACTTATTGCCAGTCACACGACCGCGGGGACCCCTGCGGTTTTTTTGTATGACTACCTTGGGGCGTTAGGCGTTAACTTGTTCTATTGAACAGAACCACTTACTGATTAACTTTGCCCATGAATGACCAATCTGAAGCATCAAAGAAAGCACAGCAATCGGCTGATGACTCTGCTGCTTCGCCTCAGCCTACTTCAACGCCTTTGGTTCAGTTGAACCAGACTGCTACAGCTGCACTTCAGGGTACCGAAGAAGTTGAATCGCAACCTGTACCTGTAAGTGACGAAAATCTGATCTCCGCAGATTCGTCTCCGGCGGATTTGGTGAAGTGGGGTTTGCAGCGGTTTGCCGGTCGCCGCATTGTCCTGTCCAGTTCGTTCGGGATGGAAGGTTGCGCACTGATCGACATGTGCGACAAATCGGTGAAAGAATTCAATCTAGAACCCATCACGGTCGCCTGCATTGATACTGGATTCTTTTTTCCCGAAACGAAACAGTTACGCAAAAAACTGACCGAACGCTACGACAGTTTGGAATTCGTCTCTTGGGAAACAAAAATTTCGATTGAACAACAAGCCACCGATTACGGCAACGAGTTGTGGAAGAACAATCCGAATCTGTGCTGCCATATCCGCAAGGTGGTCCCGATGAAGGAGAACGTGGTCGACTACGACGTTTGGATTACAGCGCTGCGACGGTCACAAACTAAATCACGCGCCAATACCGAAGTTGTCAGTTGGGATTGGAAATATCAGATTTTGAAGTTTTGCCCGTTCGCCAGTTGGTCGCGCGGCGATGTTTGGAATTACATTCAAGAAAACGACGTGCCGTTCAATCAGTTGCACCTCCAAGGCTTTCCTAGTGTTAGCTGTTTTCATTGCACCCAGCAAGTGGAAGGTTCAACTCCTGATTCTGACGTGCGTGATGGTCGTTGGGCCGGGAAAAACAAAGACGAGTGCGGATTGCACTTCAACATCTAAGCATTAAGACATAGGTTTCCAGATACAATTAGCCGTTTTGGCGCTAGTCACGGTTCTTGTTTTCATTGGAAACTTTTGATCGCGTGCTTAGCTGAAGATTAGGCCGCACCAAACCAGATTTTAACAAACCAAGTTTCGTTCATCATTTTTGATAGAAGAACCACCAATGGCGAAAGACAAAAACGCTCCCTCAAAAGTCGAAGTTGCCAAAGATAAAAGCGCAAACCTGCGCGGTACGATCGACGAAGTGCTCAAGGATCCTGAGGCTGAAAAATTCGAGCACGACGATTTGCAGTTGCTGAAATTTCACGGCACCTACCAACAAGATAACCGTGACCAGCGCGCCGAAAGACGCAAAGAAGGACTTGGCAAAGCGTATAGCTTCATGATTCGAGTCGCGCTGCCCGGCGGTGTCGCGACAGCCAAGCAATACCTCGATCTAGACGCGATCGCCGCGAAATACACAACCGGTTCGATTCGTATCACGACACGTCAGGCGATCCAGTATCACGGCGTGATCAAGGGAGAACTGCGTGAGACCATGAAGTCGATCAACGAGTCGCTGCTGACGACTCTGGCGGCATGTGGTGATGTCTGCCGCAACGTGATGGCGTCGGCACCGCCGTTTACTGACGAAGTGTATACTCAGATCCGCAAGACAGCTGACGAAGTGGCCGTTGATATGGCACCAAAAACTGGCGCCTACCACGAGATCTGGATCGATGGTGAACGCCAACATCTGGAAGACGAAGTCGAACCGTTCTACGGCAAGCACTATCTACCAAGAAAGTATAAGGTCGGTGTCACCGTGATGGGCGACAACCAGATCGATGTCTACTCTTATGATGCTGGCCTGATCGGAATCGTCGAAGATGGAAAATTGGTCGGGTACAACGTTGTCGCCGGTGGAGGCCTCGGGTTGAGCCATGGTCGAGCCAACACCTACGCTCAGATTGCGTATCGAGTTGGTTTCGTTTCGATCGCAGATGGAGTGCAGGCGATTCAAAATGTAGCCTCGATCTACCGTGACTTTGGAAACCGCAACGACCGCAAGCAGGCTCGCCTGAAATATCTGATCGGCGAGAAGGGAATTGAATGGTTCCAAGCCGAAATGAAAAAGCGTTCAGATTTCGACATCCAACTGTGGCGTGAAATTCCCGAGGTCGAGAATCAGGATTGGTTGGGTCTGCACCAGCAGGACGACGATCACTGGTTCTACGGCGTGTTTGTCGAAAACGGTCGAATCCTAGACAACGATAAATCAAAAAACCAGACGGCCTTCCGTGAGATCGTTGAGCAATTGGGCGTTGGCGTCACATTTACAGCGCAGCAGTCGTTGCTGTTTACTGGACTCAAGAAGGATCAGGTTCCGGCGCTTGAAGCGATTCTTGAAAAATACAACGTTGCCAAAGTTGAAACGCTGTCTAACGCACGTCGGTACTCGATGGCTTGCCCAGCGATGCCAACTTGCGGATTAGCTGTTGCCGAATCAGAGCGTGCCTTACCAACGCTGATGACGGACATCGAAAATAAGCTTGAATCGATTGGAATCGGCGACACGCAACTAACGATTCGCATGACAGGCTGCCCTAACGGATGTGCTCGGCCTTACACGGCTGACATTGCGTTTGTGGGACGACGCCCGGGCATCTATCACATGTTCGTCGGTGGTCGTTTGGCTGGTGACCGCATGGCCGATCTGTACGCAGCAGATGTGAAAATCGAAGAGGCGATTGAAACGCTTGAGCCACTGTTGTTGAAGTACAAGAGTGATCGCAATGAAGGCGAAGGCTTGGGTGATTTCTATCAACGTTTGCTTGATCGATCCGAAACCAGTACACGTGTGACAGGAAAAGAAGAACCTACGTTTGATCAACTCGCTCCTTTAGTACAGCTTGGCTAGGCTTTGTTCTAGCTTGAAATTCGGATCGCTTCTGGTGGCGTAAGCTTCCAGCTTGCGATTGTAAGATGGCAAGCAGGATGCTTACCCCACATTTTCTCAGCTCGCACAGATCACTAGATTGGGCCTCGGCAATTTTCGATATGCAGAAATCATTCACTACCAACAAGCCAACTCAATGCGCGATAGTGCTCGGGGCTCACGGTTCGCTTGCCGCACCTGACTCCAATCAGCCGCTCTATGATTTGGCGGATGCAATTTCTGACAAAGAACTTTTCACGGCAGTCACTCCGGCGTTTCTCAATGGGGATCCGCTGATGACAGACTTTCTCCAACACTTGCCCAAAGGCGATGTTGTCATCGTGCCCGCCATGACCAGCGTTGGTTACTATCTGCAATCGGTCATCCCCAAACGAATTGCTGAAAACCCTGACCATGCAGATTTCCGGATTTTTATCTCGCCGGTGGTTGGCATGCATGAGAAAATTGCTTCGCTTGCAGCGGCGCGTATCGAAAGGACGATGGCCACAGACTCCATGACGGCTGACGATACGACGGTGGTCTTGGTCGGTCACGGTACTCGTCGTAATGCCAACAGTTGTAAATCGACTTACGCGTTGTTGGATCAATTGAAACTAGAGCGACCGGATCTGACGTTCGAGATTGCGTTCTTGGATCAAGACCCAGAAGCAGAAGCGGTTGCCAAAAAAATAGGCACTCCCCACACCGTCATCATTCCTTTTTTGATCAGCCGTGGTCCTCACACAACCGTCGATATCCCCGAGGCATTTGGCTTGGATGCTGGTCCACAGGTCCAGTTCCCCAATCGAAAACAGTGGGATGATGGGGACGGGCATCGAATTTGCATCTGTGATACGCCGATTGGCATGTATCCTGAAGTAGCCGATCTATGCGTCGAACTGGCGATGACGGAATTGGAGCGGGGGACTCCGATAGAACTACCTGCTTTGGAACAACTCACCTGAAAACTCATTTATGATTTGTCGTCGTGGAATAATTTATTTGGTTGGTGCAGGTCCGGGAGATCCGGACTTGATCACTGTCCGCGGCATGCGCCTCATCCAGCAGGCCGACACGATCATCCACGATCGTTTGATCCCTGCCGAAGTGCTGCAATGGGCGCGGCCTGAAGCGTTGTTGATCGACGTTGGCAAATACCCTGATCACCACCGCGTTTCCCAAGCCGAAATCAATCAGCTGTTGGTAACTCATGGGCTCAAAGGCGAGATGGTTGTCCGTCTCAAGGGCGGTGATCCGTTTGTCTTCGGTCGAGCCCAAGAAGAGATTGATGCCTGTTGTACCCAATCGCTACCCTGCGTCGTGGTACCGGGCGTTAGTAGCTGCATCGCTGGTCCGGCATCGGTCGGCATACCAGTGACCTCGCGCGGCGTTGCTCGTTCGTTCGCCGTGTTGACCGGGCATACCGATCCGAATCTAGGCAAGCACAGTTTTGACTTTGCCTCGTTGGTGAACATCGACACGTTGGTGTTGATGATGGCGTGTCGAAACCTACCGATGATTGCGTCATCTCTGATCGAAGCCGGTATGGATCCGGCCACACCTGCCGCCAGTATCGAGCGCGCCACGCAAGCGAATCAGCGCGTGGTTGCGGCGACGGTTGGCACGATCGCCGGGCAGGTCGAAGCGGCCGGACTGAAGAGCCCCATGATTACTGTCATTGGCCACGTCGCCACACAGGTCAATCAGGATTTGCTTCTTCAGCTTCCCGAAGAAATCGCGTCGCTGATTTAGGGATTGACTTGAACGTTAGAATGGATTGTGTGATCTGCCAATGTGGAAAGCCAAAACCAAAAACTACAAGTTTCGAAGTGTTCAGTGGTTTCAAGTAATCAACGAGGCTTCTGGCAATACGCTCACATATCGAGACGTGTTGGAATTGTGGCAGCAAAGCCAGTCCTTTCGAGACTTTTTCTGCGGTCTGCTACGAGAAAGTCGGTTTGAACGTTTCCGATGGGAGACACCAGTGGTATGCCAAAAAACGCTCGACAGAGAATTCGAATTTGTGCTAGTGAATTCAGAGCTGCTCCCCTCGTGGGGCGATCCGCGTGCATTTGCCGAGCACTTTACAGAGGTCGAGGAGGAATCTCCTCAGGTGATTTCCTTCAGTAACCTTGGCCGCAATGCGGTGTTGGTGGTCCCCAAACCACTTGCCGGGCCTGAGGCATATCCACAACTTGCTGCGTTCATCAGACATGCTCCGCTCGCACAGCAACACGAATTTTGGTGCGTAGTTGCTACTCAGATGAAACAGCGAATGAACGAGCGGCCGGTGTGGCTAAGTACAGCGGGAATGGGCGTTTCGTGGTTGCATGTCCGGTTGGACGACCGCCCAAAATACTACGTTTGGGCGTCCTACAAACAACCTTGAGAGTTGTCGAATGATCGGATTTCCTGATTTCGCGATGTTTGTTGCCTTCTTCACGATTCCCGTGTTGTATTTTTTTGTTGTTAGAAGCTCTACTCGAGGTTTCATTTACTCGAGCGTCTCTCTTTGGCTGCTCATGATTGTTGGAGCCGAATACCATTTGGCCTACACGCCCAATTACGATAGCTTCGCGCCGGGACTAGTTCGATTTATCGGCTGGATGCCTGCAATGGCGTATTCTGGGATTTGGCTAGTGATCAAACTGCCTACTTCAAACAAACGACAATCCAACAGCCAAAGTTGACTCTCGCATATATTTGACTTGATCATCCACTAGCGGAAACGTGTGTTCGGCTGGTCGGTCGTTCGGCTTGGCCCATTCCGTTCCGCTAGGCGACGGATCATAGGGCGGCGGCCGCGAATTAGGTTCGAATAGTCGGCCGTTTCCAAATGGCGGTTGGACAAATCGTTGACCAATGCCAGTGACTGTAAATCCTCAAACGGGATCGAGTTATCCAACAGCCCAAGATCGTACGCATACTTGGCTGAATAAGATGGCAAAAGCACTCGCCAGTCGTACTTGATGCGGTTGCCCGCCAATCGATTGACGTGCTGTTTAATGTTGGTGGTGCAGTTATTGGTCAGCGTATTGTAAAACTCAGGTTTGAGCGCCAGCTGGTTGACTCGTTCCATGACATCAACAAATAGAGCCTGAGCTTGTACGGGTGTGGCGACCGTTGGATAAACGTAGACGGCCGTGTCGCGATATTTGGTGCGCGAACCAATCAAGTCTTTTTCGTCAGCGACGACATACATCAACTCAAATTTGCGCCCCAGCCCCAGCACGGCAGAGTACTCTTCTGATCTTTCTTTGCGTACTTCGGCCGACACGCAAATGTGGGTGCCATCGTTTAGCCCGAAACTGATCATCGTGTGCGCTAGCGCGGCTGCTGTATTGAAAGGACAGACGACGTAGTCGGCACTTTGGATTGCCGTAAGATCGAATGTGCGATCATAGTGCTTGACCAAGTAATGATCAGCGTTGGCGTATTGCGAATTTCTGATATTGCGAACCGTGATCAAATTGCCGTTGGCTTCTGCCCAAGGCAGCACAGCAAGATCCGGTCTCCAATCTCGGTCGTTGGACGGTGTCAGTTTGCCGGCAAGTGTGGAAAGCCCTATTCCCTTACCTGTTTGCAGGCGTTGGCAACCAGATGTCGTACAAACCGCAACAGCGCAAATCAGCAAGCAGAAGCCGAGCTTTCGGGCGATAGTACTTTCAGATTTTCGATTGTCGTCCATGACATTCAGTTTCTGATGTTAACGTTCATGCTTTGCACGCCCTGTGTTTCGGCCATGCCAGACGAAGGGTGGTAGATAATCTTGTTGGCGAGTAGTTGTTGCTTTTCGGCGTTCGCCGTCGGGCGATGCCACAATTTCGCAGGCGAGCGCGCCGTTCCTTCAACAACCACTTGGTCGTTGCCGTCGTTGTAAGTGATTCGGTCTGAGACAGCATCAAATCCGGGGCTGGCGACGTGAACATTGCCGGTAGCCACCATTTCGTTTTGAGCCGTCACACGACCGGAGGGTTGCCATTGACTGAGTAAGATATGATCGCACCGCATTTTCATGGCTCCTTCAGGAAGCTGACGCGCGTCGGGATCGACGGTGTCGGTAAAATTGGCGACCGGGGCAAACGCCGTGCGGATGTTGCCGGTAATGTTCAGCTGTTTGTCCGTCAGGCTGGCGACCAGACGGTCTTCAAAATTGACTTGTAGAAAATTGATGCCGTCACCGGAACCGGCCTTTCGTTTGCCGGCAAGTGAACCGAGCCCGCCCCAAGAAGCGGTGGCTCCATTATTTGACGAACCTCTTGTCGAGCTGGATTGGCGATCGTCTTGCGGTACGGCCATGTGGGCAAAGATTTTGCCAGGCCCGGCGGCAAAGACTTGGTTGGTTTGAGCATTAATGGTGGCTTGCGGTACCGCGATCCGTCGTTGCTGTAGCATTTTACCGCGCGCGTCAAAGGTCTCATTTTGAAAAATAATCGGCGCGTCGGGTGAGTTGAAATGTGCGTTATCCGACGGCGAAGGCGCCGCCCTTTGAAAGACCCGAAGTTGATCGGGGATGTGATTGACGAGGACCATTTCGGCCATGTCCACTTCGCCGACGCTGCGCTCACCGGAAAGCTGGCGGAAGTCAATTTTCTTGGCCAATGAAATACTCAACGCTTGGCTAAGCGTGCGCGTGATTGATTTTTCGGGGCTGTCTTTTTCACCAAACGAAGTCATCATCACGTTCCGCTCAAAATAGATTTTGGCTCCGTCGAAAACCATGCCCCCGGCCCATTGAAGATCAATGTCGCCCGTCGGAGCGAGCGCTTGATCCTGTTGGAAACTGGATTCCGCAGGCTTGGATTTTCCCTCTTGGCGAACTTTCATTTCGCCGCCGCCTTCGACCCAGAGCTTATTAGATTCTTGGTCAAGGTGAATGGCGTCGCCGGCAAGTTGCAATCCTTGGGCGTCGATCATCGCTGGTGAATTCTCTGTTCCGGCAACCAACATGCGATAGATCTCTTTACCCTGAGGGACGATGCGCAGTTCATCACCGGAGATGCGGAGGGGTTTCTCTTTTGAATCGCGCGTCGGGTGTTGATGGACGACACAGTTGCCGTTGACTTTTAGGTCCATCAATTCGGTGGGACCTAGACCTTCGCTGCCTCCGCCGTGCGCACTACTTTGTAAACGCACTCGTACTTCATCGCCCTTAAAACGAATATACTGCTTGAGCGGATCGTTGGTTGGTTCGGCCGACCCGTCAAAGAGAACAGTTTTGTCGCGTTCAAGCCATGCCGTCTGGGCCACAGACGTTGTCTGTGCCACGGACGCTGGCTGGTCAAAGCGACTTGGTCGGCTTGCTCGGTCACCTTCGTTTTGGCGCACCTGCAAACTGCGCATTTGCGTTGTTGGGGAAATGTCTATTAGAGAAGTACCTCCTGAGCCATCGACCGGCGGTTTCAAGACACGTCGCCGACTGCGCAAGCGGCGGTTCAAAGAAAGAGCTTGGTGTGCCTTCAATGCTTTTAGATTGGGCTGCGGCCATGTGACCAAAAGTTTTCCTGCTGTGCCGTCAACATTGGGTGACTTGATCGCGACCGGTGAATCGGCAAAGACCTCTGACGGTAGGTAGCGGAATGTTGACTTGCCATTGGACGCGCGCTGTCCCGAGAGATCGACCTCTGCGATTTCATGGACGGCGATGTTCAATTTATCAGAAGTCACGTGGGTAGTTTCTTGGACCAATACCTCGGCTTGCCCGTCGACGACGATCATTTTTTCTGTTGTCTTCCGAGCGACCAATGGGTCTGACTCAGGGAAGACGCGCTTGCGGACGGTCAGATTCCGCTGCCAACGCAAGAAGATATTTTCTTTGACATCGGATGATTTCCGAAAGAACTCGCCTGGTCCGACGGCATCCAAGTTACCCAACGCGCCGTCGGGCGTGATGTCGTAGGCAAGTGATCTAGCACGAATATTCAGCTCTGGGCTGATAATTGAGACTTGTTCAACGCTACGACACTCGATGTGGCTGTCAGCCGCACGATACTCGAGTTCGTCCCCAGTGATTTTCATCTGGCGGGAGTTGGCAATCATGACTACGGGTTGGATTTTATCGGGCTTACCCACCGCAACTAGACGTTCGATCGCTCCTGCGGCGGGAGGAAGGGCTTCGGCGGTTGCTGCCGAAGGTGCGGTTTCTGCTTTAACATCTTTGTTGTCTGAGAATTCGACCATCAACTGGTGGCAGTTCAGATTGTCACCAAACGCATCCTGTTGCTTAATGAAGACTTTGTCACTGAAGGTCGCAGTACGCGAAGCATAGTCGAAGCGAAATGGGCCAGCACAGTTGATTTCAATAGGTACGTTGGCCGCCGATAGGAGAGGGGCCGGTGATTGTTGGGACGGCGTCTGCAGAGGTGTCGTCGAAGGTTTCTTGAGGACGGAGGGTTCAATTCTCAAGCTCTTAAGCGCAGCCAGTTTTATCGTCGCCACGCCATTGATGGAAGAGAAGTCTCGATTGCTGGGGCTGGCATTGGTGTCGTGTTCCAGTTCGATGGTCAACGTTTTTCCACTACCACGATGGGGGCCAAAGGAAAATGCGACCTCGCCAAGGGCAACGATGTTGTTGGCGCTGACTTGCACATCGCGCGTGACCAGTTTGAGCGCTTCGTCTTTTTGGGGCGTCGGCGATGGACGAAAAATCGTAACTTCTCCATCAAGCGAAGCGGTCTGCATACGTGTTTTTGAGCCTCCGGTAAGAAGAATCGGCCCGTCGAATCCAAGCTTTGCCCGCGCACACCGTAGCACCGTTGGCGGAACGCTGGAATCGAGTCCGCTGGCAAACGCCGTTCCAGATTGATGATCGTTCATGATCATGGTGAACGGTTTGAGTGAGTAATTTCCCTCATCGTCTAGACGCTCCATTTCCTGAAACAGTAGCGTTCCTTGAGAAGTAAACAGCGTTTTGCACTGGCCAAGTTCCCAGCCATCACGCGGCAGCAGACTGAATAGGCGAGATTTATTGTCGCGTTTTTCAGGAAGATCCACTGGAGGAACGACGGCCGTTCGGCGTACTTGATTCGCAGGCCCTTTGATCAGAGGAACGACCACCCGAGCGTACGCCGAATAAGCGCCGATCATGAGTGCTAACACCGTCAGGTATTGAGCCAGTGGATGAATCCGTCCAGGCACCTGCGTTTCCTTTGTGTGGATGAAGTGTCTTAAAAACTGTTGTTGCGAGCCGTTAAACGGACCATGATTGCAAAATTTCTGCCCAGCGGTTCTGACTTTTTAAAATGGATTCAATCAGTTCTCGAATCGCTCCCTGTCCCCCGGCAGCCTTGGTGACCAAATGGACTTTTGAACGGAGGTCGGACGCACCGTCTGCCACGGTCACCGACATGCCAACGGCAGCCAGTAACGGAGCATCGGTCAAGTCGTCACCAATGTAACACACGTCCTCCAACTCCAATTCGAGATCCTTGACGATCTGTGTTGCGACGGCCAGTTTTTCGTCACTGCCTTGGCGGATGAAGTCTACTTTCAGTTCATCCATTCGCACTTTGACGATGTGCGAGCTACGTGCAGTGATGACGCCAAACTTGTATCCTGAGTTTTGCCAAAGCTTAATCCCCATGCCGTCGCGCACATGGAAAGTCTTGGTCTCGATTCCTTGGTTGTCGTAGGTGATGCCTCCATCAGTCATCACTCCGTCAACATCGGACAGGATCAGCCGAACTCGTTTCATCCTTTGATCGATCTTCATCTACGGGGCTTGTCCCATTTGGTTCCAGTTTAACAAGTCAATTTGACGGGAGTTTAAAGAAGCGGGGGAGACGAGGCAATGTTGATCGAGTCGTCGAACAATGCACTCTAAGCTCCGCCGTATCTCAACGCAGACAATTATGCGGTGCTGCTAGCAGAGTCAAACCCCTATCGAAGGGACATGCTAACACGAAGCTTTGGGTGAGAACGGTTGCAGCAACGCTCCCCACACCTTTTGTTGTTAAACAGGTCGGTTCTCCTGTTAATCTGCCTACATTAGAGTTTAGCGCTCAAGATGAAACCAGGCCACCTCACACTACTCTCAAGCCTGCAGTTACGGTTTAGGTTGAAGTGGGCTTCGCTGTGATGAAGTAATTTCTGTTGTGTTGCGATATACGCTTTGAAATAGTTCAATAACCTGCCGATGATTCATCCGAAACTCGTGATAGTTTGTCTTAATTGAAATACTGGTGGGGTATCCTTGCTGCTTTGGGAGGGACATTGATAGTTGTGATTAACCGTTGGATCCAAAATAAAGTTACAAGCGAATGCGAAACATTTTAAAGATTTGCCTACTCATTACTTTTTGCCTGTCAAGCTCGTTGACGTCAAATGCTCAGGAAGAAAATCCGGCATCGTCGCCAGTGAAGGATCTACCGGAATTCAAGCTAGTGAAAGAGGGGCTTTCAGAATATCTCGACGGCAGTTATCGAGTTAACTACATCTATCGTAGAACAGGGGAGGTTGATGGCGGAATCAAAACGCGTGTCGTGTTGGACGGTAAGCAAGGGAACCCCTTGTTTACTATGTTCCATGAACCAAACTTCATGTCCGCTAAGATCGTTCAACCGCGACTTCGATCCAAACCGACCTTGCAGAAAAGAGTTTTCTTTAATTTTGATACGTCAGCACTTGCTGATTATCCCGAGCTTAATCACCGCAGTTGCAGCGAGTTAGTACTGAAGGATCTTGTCCCAATTCGAGCAATAGGATTTAAAAAGACAACCGGCAAGGGCATGTTTGACCTGATCGTTGGTTTTGAAAACGAGGGTCTAAAACTCACAGATGGCACGCACTATAGTCCAGTGACTAATGCAGAGTATGACCTGCTTGGGAATTCACTTGACGCGTTTCTCAGAGAGAAACATCAAGTCAGCATCATTCCGCAGTCCGAAGGAGATGTGATCGGAACCCAAAAGCATCATCGCGGCGGTATGCTACGTTTTGAAGAGACGACGGTGAGTCATGCAACGCGTGGTTTGCACAAACACTACGCATTCTACCTGTCGAACGATTCAGAGTCCCCGGTGGTCACTTGTTCTATCCAGAAGGACGGGGGTGTGACCTATTTGAAAAAGAAGCTCGATCAATTTCTCATCTTTAGAGATATCGATTTAGATGGGCATTATGAGTGGATGTTACTTGGGGAAGGTGAGGCAGACTTTGACTTAATTAACATGTCTGATCCATGGCACATGAAGTTGGCGACCAACGACCAGCGGAATGCCTACCTTCGTTACCTCAAATCGGCAGGTGGGCAAACGAAGGAGCTTAGCCAAAAACTCCAAGAGGCTAAAAGAAAAAAAGGGAGTGAAGCGGGGGAGGCGAACAGAAAATAGGTCAAGCTCGTTGCAACCGCCGGTCAGTCTTTTTCGTGGATGACTTCATCCAGAAGTTCGTCGAACTGGATCGTGTTGAAATCCATTGTGGCAGATGCTCGAGCGCAAAGTCCTTTCTCCATTTCAGCCATTTCACCGTCGGCGGCCATTAGACGGATCATTTCCTTGATCAGCAGAACCCGTTCGTCGTAATCTTTGGGAACCTCCAACTGGATCTCGCCGGTGCTGAGGCCAACTAACGCAGTTTCAAATTCGTCACTGGGGATGCCCCACTTGTTGGCGCGGTCGATCAAGAAAGCAATCTCCTCTTCGGTGAATTTCTGATCGGCGGCTGCGAGATTTACCAGATTGTGAAATAGTTGTGTGCGATCTTCTGCCATAAGGCGCTCCGGAGTTTGTTGCTATATTGATCGCGGAAGTTACCGCTATGTATTGAACTATGATCGCCGGATGAAGTCGGCGGCGTGGCTGCGAATTTCTTTGCCGTTAAGTACGTGGACCATGCGCAGGTTTTGAATCGTTGTGTCGCTGAATTTGCCCAATGGCAAGTGTACCCACGCTTTTTTGAAAATTTTGGCGATCTGACGCCAAGCTTGCCCCGGCGGTGTTGAACTCAGCAGAGCAATGTGTTTGCATTGGCTGTGAAGGCATGCGGCGCCCAGTAAGCGCTCTTCCAAAGTAGTCGCGAAATCCAATCGCGGATCTTGCCAGATGTCGACCACGGCTACCGGCGGATAAATGAACAGCGCACCGCCGTAGTTGGCCAGACAAATCCCCGGTCCGACCGGCTCCCGCGTAAAGTCCGTGGCGTAAAAGGCCAACGTCGATTCGTTGGCGTGTTCGGCAAACCATGTTGTTCGCCATGGATACTCGCGCGGGTCGGCAGGAGAATCAAACAGCATCACCGCCGCGTCCATCTTGCCGCGACTCGGTGGTAAGACTTTGACGTGAATCTCATTGTCATACCAATGACGAACCGTTTCGCGCATGTCGATTCCGTCTTTAACACTGGTCGTGAATTTCTCGGTCTGCACTAGATCAGCGCCCATCGCTTCTTTCGCGCGGTCAAAAACCGTACGGCGGAAACTCTCAATCAAATCGTCTTCCGGAGGCCAGCTGCACTGAGAGTACGGATTCCATTTCTGCTGCCAATCTTCTTGCTGGCGTTTGTCCGGTCGAGGGATCAGTTTCAATTCAGTCCACACCATCGGCGGTCCGGGCAATCGATTCCGGGCAGACAGCATCTCGTCATCCGGCAGCGCGACATGGTCGATACCCATACGCGCCGTGTTTAGATCTAAATCACGGCAGTAGTCAAACTGTTTGGCCAGTTCCAGCACGTTGATTGCATACCCGTCCCCAGCGACCTGTTGGGCGGCCGTAACGATCGTCGGAAGTTGCGGCGTAAAACCGTGCTCGATCAATGTCAGATTACGAGTATATTTCAAACACTTGGCCAGCAAACTGGGCGTGATCTTGCGGGCTCGACTTTTGTATTGATCGGTGTACCTTTCTCTGGCCGCAATCAATAACTCTTTCACGCCATCGATTCCCAGATGCTCGTCATCCGAAAGCTCTTCTCGCGCTCGTTCGTAGAGGTTGGTGATGAAAGGTAGTTCGCCCAGAAGAAAATACAGCGTTTCAGCGGTTACCTGATACCGTTCGGTTTCTTGGATGGGTTCATGATCGGGGCAAACGAGAGCTTTATCGTTGAAAGCGGCTCGGATCCACGGCCAATCAAGCACACTGGTAACGAACAGGATCTTCTTATAGTCGACCGACAACTCGCGCAACTGCCACGCCATGTGTTCGATGCGCCCCTTCCATTGCGCTCCTTCGCCCGGTTCGATAAATGGCAGCACCGCAGCGGCATATTTTTCGAGGCTCATTTTTTTGAGGGCAAAAGCGTCCGGCATCACTCGTGAGTGAGGCTCAAACCGACTGGTCTCCATGTCAATGAATCGTCGAGGGATTCGATCGCCCATGGCCGTGCGAATCGCCGCAATCACTCCTTGGCAAGGATCGATAGGAACGTAGCTGATCCCCAGTTCACGATCCTCATCGGCAGAGTTTAAGTCGGCGTCGTCATCTTCTGAGAATTCGTTCTTGGGCGAGAAATCCGTCGGGGTCAAATACTGCAAATCGCGCTGGACCACGATGCTGGGGGTGGGTAGTTGTAAAATGGCTTCTTCGGTTGCCGATTGAAACGACGGTGGCAAGGCCACTGCCAAACAGTCGTAGGAGTGCTTCATCATCAGTCGGCGCACCTCCCACGCAAAATCGCCGCTGCCGTGTACGACTGGCAGCGCCGTCACGTGCGGCCCAATTTCGAGAAGCTTATCAATCAAAACGGTTCCCCTTCATCGTCGAAGTCGTCGTCGTCAGGATCGATCTCGTAGGGACCGATGTCCGGCGAGCCCGGATGCAGTGCGTCGTTGCTGTCAAAAAAGAAATCTCCAAAACCCAGCGGCAAGCTCTGTCCCCCCAATGACTGATTGCGTTTTTGAGCCAACGTTTGCAGGTCGCCTGCCTCGGGACCCAAGCACTGAATCAGTGCCTCCTGCCATGCAACGTCTTTGGCCAGCGGGTGATCGGTCTCCTGACTCATTCGTTTGGTCGCAAACCGCAACAGATTGATCCCGTCACGTGTTGAAAAATCAAGTTTCAGTCCATGAGCTGTTTGCAGAAAATCGACGGTCATCGACAACATTTCGGCCTCGCAAAACGGCAGGTGGTATTCGAGGATCGCTTTTTCATCTTCGCGCGAGGGGAATTGAATGTTTAGTGTTGGCTGGAGACGGCTGAGGATATAGTCGGGGATTTCAAAAGTTGATTCATCCACGTTCATCGTCACGGCGCAGCGAAAATCAGGATGTGCTTCGATGGAAACGCCCGCGACGATCGATTCGATGTAGCGCCGGTGGTCCAACAAAGGCGCGAGGCTGGCCCATGATTTTTCGTTCATCCGGTTGCCCTCATCCAGCACGCAAACGCCGCCTTGAATCATCGCGGTGACCAGAGGTGAAGCGTGGTAGGCGATTTTCCCACTCTCGGCCAGCACCGGCGTGATCAGCAAATCCTCCGGGCGTGTATCGGCGGTGCACTGATAGATGAACAGATCTTGCTTACGCGTCGCTGCCGCCGCCATTGCAAGTTGGGTCTTCCCAATGCCTGGCGGGCCAACCAATCGCGGCGTAAGCGGGAGATCGTGTTCGTCAACAACCAACCAACAGGCAAACACCTGTTTTAGAATCTCTTTTTGGCCGATCCAGTTGCTATTGAGCTTGTGGGGTTCGCTCAAGTGCAGGTTGATGTTTTTTACCTGGAATGTCTCAGACATAAATGAGTAAGTGCTTTTCTTGGTGGTTGAACGGGAACAACGGCCTGTCACAGTGTACGAAGCTCGGGGCTATTTTATTGGCCCGTGTCGATCATCACCACCTGTCGATCTCTGAGGAAAGAGCCAATTTCTCGATGATTTGATTCGCAAAACCAAATCTCACCACGATTTTTTTGAATCGCGCGCTCTTTTCGAATCACCTAAAATAGGTGGAGAGCCTCGTGTCCCTTGTCGTCGCCCTCACAAAATCACAGCTCTGGGCCGCAACGTTGTATGACAAATTTGGCGGAGAAGTTGTTTACCGCCAGCACAGTTCGATCGATCCCGCAGCATTAAAGAGAATTATCGTCGATCGAATCAGAAGAACGTTTGGTGATGACAAGTAACCTATCTCTTGCGAGCTCGGCCTCCAAAAACCCACGCGGTCGCTGCAGTCCGACTACTGTCGCATTTGCATGCCGCTCAAGTGACTCTTCAGATTGTCAATTCCTGCTCTCAATGCCCACGCGCGGTTCGTGTCGTCCATCGATTGACCCGCCTGAGCCAGTGTACTAGAGATCATGGAGGTGGCGTACGAATCGGCTCCATCAATACCGGAATCCATCAACGTTTGCATCGTTGACTGATAGATAGCACAGCAACCGCTGTGATCGCCTGAGTTGAAAGCGGGCACACCTTGGTGGATAGCGGAAGTCAACATTGATACCGCTTCTGCAGGAGAGAGGCTGCTGCCGGGGATCAATACGGTATCGATCGCGTGCACTACGCCGTTGGATGTCTCAATGTTTTTGCTGATGACGTTTGCATCGTTGACTGAAATTCCGTTTGCCGAAAATCCGATCTTGACGCTACGACCAAGTAAGGTATGAGCCGAACGCGCCTTGACTGCTTGGTCACCATAGACGCGTCCCGAAACAACATGGTACTTTAAGATGTTGATTAATTTTTGCTTATTGCTTGGCTCCAGTAGTGACTCAACGGTGCCTGCCGGCAATTTTGCGAAGGCATCATCTGTTGGAGCAAACACGGTGAAGGGTCCTTTACCGCTCAGCACGCCACCGAGGTCGGCGGCGCCGACTGCGGCGACCAGCGTATTAAAGATCCCCGCTTCCGAGGCAGTGACGGGGATTGATTTGTCGGCCGGTATCAGAACTTCATCGATGACATGGATCACACCATTGGTGCACTGAATGTCAGTTGCGGTGAGGGTAGCGTTGTTGATCTTGGGGAAGTCCCCACGCAAGTTAAGGTCGAGTCGTTGCCCGTTGAGTGTTTCAGCGGAAGGCAATCCATATGCGTCCGCCGCCGTCACGCGTCCCGGCACGACGTGATAGGTTAAGATGGCTGCGAGTTTGTCTTTGTTCTCCGGCAACAAAAGGCTTTCGACTGTCCCCGGCGGCAATTTTGCGAACGCATCATCTGTTGGGGCGAACACGGTCAACTCTTGACCGCCGCTGAGAGTCCCGACTAGTCCAGCGGTCTTTGCTGCGGCAACCAGCGTATTGAAATTTCCAGCTGCAATTGCCGTTTGGGCGATGCTTTGCTGCTGAGCCACGCTTTGAGAGGCAGAAGTGAGCAACCAAATGAGCGAAACTAAGCAGGCAGTCAAACGTTGGATCTTCATCGAATTCTCCGGGTTAAGGTACCTTGTTGTTAACCGAAGGAAGGGAGAAGGCCTTAACTGGGGAATATTCGAGGCAACTGTTGAGGTCAATCCATGTAGCTGATCTCGCCAGAGATTGGAGATTTTGCCGGTAAAACATTCAAAGTCTAGCGACTTCGGCTACTCTACATTGGTGTCGAAGATCTAAAGTGAGTGGCATTCGGCGGCAGCCGCCACCGCCTCAAGCTAATAACGCAAGCCCCACCGGAGCGGTTGAGAGCCGTTACGGTGTACTGCTCCGAAAGAAAAACGGCGTCAATAGCGCAGTATGCAATCGTCTTCAGAGCGGGCGCACTAAATCGCTGGGCCGGTGACTCGAACGATCAAAATAGTGAAAGTTTGAAGGCGCAGCCTCCGCGCGTGCACCGCGCGTGCAAAAGGCCGGGGAATGCTCCCCGGCCTTTTACGTTGACCGAATCAAGAATATCTAAGTTTTATCCTTTGCGAGGCTACGATATTCGTCGCCGGGTTGCAAGAATCGAAAGTCCGAGCACCAGCAGGCCAAGCGCCGAAGGTTCGGGAACTGATGACACGGTAGTGCCAAGTGTCTGTTCTAATGCCAGCGATTGATGATGAAATTGCATCGGCGGCGCGAAAATCGTGTACACCGAATCGCTGGATTCGATAGCAGGGTTTGCTGAAGACAGTTGCCACTTCAGAAAGTAAATTGATCCTGTCGGCTCTGGATTGAGAGAAAGCGTGTAATCAACATCAAGATCGGTGGTGGACTCCGACCAATCTGTTACCAAATCGAATGTCAAGGGAACACCCGATGCCAGATCGGTGGTGTCGATGGACACAGACACGTTTTCGTTGGCTTCAGATTCGTAGTCGATCCCTATCGACTCATTGATGCCGAAAACTGATTCAGTGAACGGTTGGGAAGGGGAAGTCCACTTACCAGCACCCGTTAGCTCGATACTAAGATCAAAGCCTTGCAACAGTGCAGCTTGATTGTTGTAACTGTACGGGTGTGCAACGCCGCCACCATCAATAAAGGCTTGGCCAAATGTGACGTCGAAACCTGGTAGGCTGGTTACCGTTGATCCGGATGCCCAGTGGTTGTGAATTGAATTCATGTAAGGCCTGACAAAATCGCCTTGGTCAGCGCTGCCGGAGTTGTAGCCCTGAGCGAACAGCTTGCCGTCGATCACGACGACGTCCAACCTTCTTCCGCCATGAGCGAGAAGCATCTGTGTCGACGTAAGTGTAAGGATTAGTGTGAGTACTAGTGTTTTCGATAGATTCATTCGTAGTTGCTTTCAGAGTGTATTGTTAAGTGTGGGTCGGCCAAATTGGGTTTTAGAACGATTCAGGGAACCAATTTTCATTGGGTTTCGTAAAGTTCGTTCCGTTCTCAATGTCAGATTGGACCCAACTTCTTAGTTTGGTTTCGCTGACGGACGTCACGTGCCCGTCGGCATAAAGGTAATTCGCGGTTCCAAGGTGCCGCGACGGAGCAATCTCTAGAACCATAAAGTCCCAGACTCGGTCACGCCGGATACGCGAAGGTTTGTAGAAACTGGAACAGTGAACGTGGTCATCGCGCGCTTGGCGCTGTTCGGATCCCTCAAATAGGACCACCAAATTATGCGTCGAGCGTAACTGGTTGAAGTTTACAACGGCACCGTTGACGCTGGCGTCTGCCAGAAATTCGTTGATGACGTAGGACGTTCCTAGGCGGGCGTCGGTCAACCACAGGTTGGCCTTCTGGTCGTCGGGGCAAATTCGGATTGAATCTACGCTTTCGGTAAAAGGCTTGAGAGTTTGGACCCATGATTGGTCCAGACCATTGTGAACCGTCCACGGCATCCGGCCGTTTTGACTGTCCATAAACATGTGGATTCCGAGCCCAATTTGGCGCATGTTGTTTTTGCAAACGGTGCTTCTGGCTGCTGCTCTCGCCATCTGTACGGCAGGAAGCAACATCCCGATCAGAACGCCAATAATGGCGATCACAACCAGCAACTCAACAAGCGTGAACCCGGAACCACGAGAAACTTTGTTCATCGCTTGTTCCAATATCAGTTTCGATTGTAGTAACGGCCCTTTGGAGGCCGCGCGACAACCGGCACCTACGCTGGTGGTACAGGGGGCGCGTTCGAGACGTGAACGTATCGACGATGAGACGACGGAAGCCAAGAGTTGGACTTCGGCCAAGAGAATTGCGGCAGTGGCTCGAAAATGGCGACCAAGTCCAAGTGCAGATAGCCATCGTGTTGTCCGCCACAGTGGCGTTGTTGCTTAATCGATAGAAACACCGTTTTTGAATTGGGCGTTGCGGACTCTTGCGTTGCGGACTTTTGTGCTGGGGCTGTTGAACAACAACATGTTGTCACCGGTTTCGCCGAACAGCATGTTACCCCGCAGCCACTTCCGTGCGCGTCGGATTCGGTTCCGCCGTTGCTCGGTTGAGCCACGAACCAAGCAGGTGGTTGGACATTGTTCGCCTTGGCCCATTCAATTTTTTGATGGTCCGAATGACAACAGCAATCTGCCCAACATTGTTTCGCATTTTGGCAACCGCAGCCCATGTCTTGGCACGGAAACGGGATCGATAGATCCTTCAGCACCGGGATCGGTAGCGGCAGATAGCCGCTACCAACAATCAAGCACAGGGCCACCAATGTCAAAATGCTTTTTTGGAACACGTTGTTGTGGCGGAACGGAGGTTGAAGGGCGTCATATGGTTCGAGGGACAATATTAGCGAAGCGCTGCCAGGCTGCAATGAGTCAAAACGCCGCCTCTCAGCGATTTTTGGATTGGCTTGCCAATGGCAACTTGGCCAACAGCAAGTGGCGTTAAGGGCCTGCTCTTCGAAGGATCAATTTGTGAATCAGCGCTGATTCAACCACAAAAAAACGCCTGCAGTTGCAAAGCAACGGCAGGCGCGGAATAGCTTAGACGGCCCAAGGTTCGATTACTGCTCAAACTTCTTGACAGGGAAAGATCCCTTGAGCAGAACACCGGGGAACATTTCCCATGGGTTCACTTCGACTTCCGAAGAAAGGTAGCCTGTGTTTTCCGAGGTTGCCGAGCTATCGACAACAAATCCGGGGTTGATGAATCCGTCGCCGTTGACATCTTCGACGCTCCGGACACTACCGTCAGCGAAAACGAGGTTGACGCTTTTGGAGTGCCACGCATACCAGTCACGCGTGTCTTGCAGAACTTGGCCAGCAACGCCCGGCTCGCCTTGACGAGGATAGGTAGTCCCAGCAGCTGGACGCAACGCCTGTACGGATGTTCCCCCTGGCACTAATAGGATTGCATCGGTACCGTTGGATGCTGAAGGGCCATCATTGAAACTTTCGCACAATGGCGATCCAGCAACCAAACCCAATTTTGCATCAATCGTCTCTTCTAGGATGCCATCCCCAGACTCGAGGCCTGAAGAAGCGTCTGCAACGGCATCTCC
>CALKXO010000005.1 GCA_938003615.1 uncultured Pirellulaceae bacterium
TTTCAGCTTGCCTGCCGTGCGGCCTGACTGCGAACTGTGGGCTTCGTCGGCGATAATGGCGTAGTTGCGTTCTTTCAAGTTTGTGCTGTTCTCGATCGCTTTCAGGACGTGGGGGAACGTCTGGATCGTCACGATGATGATCGGCTGGCTGCCTTCCAGCGCGGCGGCGAGCTTTTCAGATTTGCTGCCTTGGCCTGTTTCGCGGTTGATGCGTCCGACGACGCCATCGGCGTGCTCGAATTGATAGATCGTGTCCTGCAACTGGTCGTCCAGCACCGTGCGGTCGGTAACGACAATCACACTGTAGAAGATCTTTTCGCCCTTGTCATCGTAAAGAGACGACAACTGGTGAGCCGTCCAGGCGATGCTGTTGGACTTGCCCGATCCGGCACTGTGCTGGACCAGATACTTGTGGCCGGGGCCTTCGGTACGGCTGGAGGCGATTAGTCGGCGGACTAGGTCCCATTGATGGTAACGAGGGAAGATTAGCTTTTCTGTCTTGGTCTTGCGCCCGTCCCATGCTTCCTCGGTTTCGATTTCCAGATGGATGAACCGGCCAATGATTTGCAGCAGGTTTGCCGGGGCCATGACTTCGTTCCACAAATAGTCGGTGGCGTAAGCGTGGATGTCCCCAGGCGTATCGTTGCCCGCACCACCGTTTTTGGTTCCTTTGTTGAACGGTAGAAACCTTGTCTCGTCGCCCTGTAGCTGAGTCGTCATCCAGGCTTCGTACTGACTGACGGCAAAGTGGACCAGAGCACCGCGTTTGAAGGTCAGCAACGGTTCGGGCTTGTTCGTTTCCGGGTCTTTGGGCAGTCGAGTTTTCCGGTACTGTTTCTTGGCGTTCTCGATGTCCTGCTTGAACTCACTCTTTAGCTCCATCGTGACCACGGGGATGCCGTTGACGAACAGCACGAGGTCGATTCGCCACGGCTTGGCCTGTTTGCCGGTCGCGGCCAGATGTTCCGCCGTTGCGTAGGGGCTGTAAACCAGTTCGGGGACGACTCGCAGGATGTTGCCTTCGTACATGGCGAGCGTATCGGGGTTCAATCCGTGTTCCGGTTTGAACTGGCACAACTTGAACGAAGCCGACTTGTCACGCAGTTCGTGCCTGAGCACGCCGAGGGTGCCGAAGGTGCGCAGTGATTTGTCGCTGGCCTTCGGATCGGCTTTGGAAAGCTGCGAAGCGAGCTTTTCGATAAACGCTTGCTCGGCATTAGCAGGGTAAAGCGTCAAGTACTTTTCCCAAGCCTTGGGCTGAGTCGTTTTGACGTACGCGAGGCAATCTTCAGTGTAGAGAGCCAGCTTGCGGTCGTACTTTGCCGGATCGCCCAGCTTCCAACCGCCAGCAACCATTTGGTCGATCATGTCCTGCTGGAAAGCGGCTTCTTTGGAGTCAGCGTTCATGATGTCATCAAATAAGAATTCTGGACGATGTGTCGATATTTACGGGCTTTGCGGCATTCTCTGTGTGAAATCCAAGTTATCCATCAAATAACCGTCAAATAAGGCAAGTGCGGGTTGCGATGAAATAAACAAACCCATGAAAAACAGTGGTTTAAGGCCCAGGAGAGCCATTTGCCGGGTTTACGATGAGATAAGACCAGCGATCTTGCCTTGGCAAATCGTGTCTTTTGTACTGGGCAACCATGTTTCCAATTTTGCGGTTGCTGACTCGTTCTTCTTGACTCGTCAGCGAACGTGGTCGATACTCCAAACAACCCTGTCGCTCTCGAAGGCTCAAGTTCCACTTGGGGCACGTCGCAAGACATAGTGAGCACGGGGCTTTTTTTATGCGCACGATTCATGGCTTTCTTCGTGTCATGTCGCGGTCGTGGTTGCGTGGAATCATCTTCCAATGCCGATAAGGATGCCGCCAGCGATTGGTGATGTCGCCTTGCTTCCCGGTTGATTCGCCGATGTTGAAGTTTGGATAGATCGCTCGCACGTGCGCAGAAATGTGCTTGTAGAGCTTCTCTTTAGCGATCGTTCGACTGCCACGTCGGCTTTGTCCTGCCGGTTTCACAAGATGTTGGTTGTTCAAGCGAAACGTCATCGCACCGAGAACAACGTCCAGACATTGCAGTATGTCGTGATCCTTCGAGTCGACTTCTGCAATCTGCCGTTTGTCGAATCGCACGTCAGCACGGCGCAACTCTGGGTTTTGGGACAGTGCTTCGAGGAACGCTTTGAATTGTGCTGTCTCTTCGCGGCTGGTTGGCATTTGATCCATGTTCAGGCGGACCAGTTTCGGGCCATCATGTTCGGCGTGCGAATGGGCAAGTCCAAAGCCATGTTTGATGAACTGGTAATACAGTCGGTGATACTCCGTCTGTCTCTGCTCTCGACTCAAGCCTAGCGGGATGAACGTATTGTTCGTGAACATGATCCTTGCCTTCACGACATCGAGTGAAATCAAGTCGAAGAAGACATCCATGACGGCTTTATACTTATCAAGGTAGTTGCTCGTTACCTTGGTCCACTTGATCTCACCGTGCAGGTTTTGCTCGGCTTTGATGTTGGCAAGTGTTTCCAAAACGTCGGACAAATTGCTAGATCGAACCAAAGCACCTCCATAGAAGTTGGAAAAGAACTCTCCATCTTTCAAGGATTCGTCGGTGTAAATCACGAACTCAGTCGCCATTGTTATCGCACGTCCTTTCGCGATGCCGGATCGCCCAGCGGCAGGCCGCCAGCAACCATTTGGTCGATCATGTTCTGCTGGAAAGCGGCTTCTTTGGAGTCAGCGTTCATAGTGTTTCTTTCAATGGCAACCCGACGCGTAAGCGAGGATTCCTCACGTATTGCCTCGCTCACGCATCGGGTTTTCAGTCCTGTCCTTCGAGGGTGTAGTGAACAACTTGATCAAGACCGTCATCATCAAACACCCAGCGAATACTTCCACGTTCCGCCCACCAATTCTCAGTCTTCTCTGGCAGTGCGTCCTCTTTGAGTCGGCGAGTACACCACGCTTTCAAATCTGCTCGAACTTTTTTCGGAGGAGTCTCGAACGCTCCGACGACTGCATGCATGTGGTTCGTCCTACAATTGACGGCGTGGCAAATCCATTTTCGATGGTCGCAAGTCTCGCGAATCTGGTTTTCGACAATTTGACGTTGTTGCGTGTTGAGAATCTTCGCGTCTTCACTCATCTTTGCCGCAGCTTCCAGTTCACGCACGGGATCAGGCAACTGCCAGCCCTTGTGATACTCGACCCATCCACGCTGATCACCCGGCAGCCAAGTTCCGTAAGTAGCGATGGTGATAAAGAAGGCAATCGGATCGTCCATCAGGCGACTCCTTCGGTGAAAGCGGTACTGATAATGGGAACCCGACGCGTAAGCGAGGCGCGCACGGGATGACTGACAGCATATCCTCGCTGACGCGTCGGGTTCCCATCAGCGTTCATGCGACCTCCATTTCAGTTTCTGGCATCCGTGCGGATGAAGGCGGCTTCCAGCCTCGCACGTCGATCTTGCCGGTGACGGCGGCGGAGATGAGCGCGGTGCGGCGTTCTTGGAGAAGTTCCATCGCGTCTTCGCAGGACGACATGAGCAAATCAAACTTGGAGAGCTTCTCATCAAGTACGCTTGCGATTCGTTCCTGCTCTTCAATAGGAGGCATTGCAATCACAAAGTCAGCAATCTGGGACGGGCTAATGTGGGGCACGCTTACGCCAGTTGTGTCCGGTTCGATGTGAGCGGCGAACATTGGCGATGACATTATTTGCATTAGAAAATCGGAACTAAGGTTTGGTCCGGGTTTTATGGATGCGACCCGCTGTAACAGCAAGCTGGGCACGTCCTCTTCTCGAATTTTCGAGACCCGAATCCCATCACTGATGATTGGACGATCCATTCCGATGACCAAATCGCCAACTGCCATTTCGTATTCATCTAAACGGTCACCAGTCCTACGTTTCCAGCGAACAGTTTCATCCCAGCGAATACATGAAACGGATACGTTGATTCCGCGAAGCAATCGCGTGTCGTTTTCGTCATCACTGAAGCCCGATGATGGAAAAGCGAAACCCGACAATACGGAAAGATAGAAGCCGCATTTGCAAACCGTCCAATGCTCCGGCACTTCGCCCAACCACTCGATGCCGGAATCTCGCATGGGGACGTCGGGGTTCAAGCCTTTGGTGACCGCATGACTGATGACGGCCTGACGTTTCTCACCGAGCAAGGCGATGAGCTGCTGCTGCTTCTCAATCAACGCATCAATCTTCGCCGTCTCGTAGTCCAGAAACGCCGCGATTTGCTGTTGCTCGCTTGGACTTGGAAACGCCCATTGTTCCGCGAGGTAGGCGTTCGAGTCGAGATTCTGAATTCCCGTGTTTTGCTTAATCGAGCACGTGTTCATTCGGTCTCGATACAGCGAACTGAATGCGTAATTCAAATACTTGGCGTCGATACCGTCCTGAGGTCTGAGGCGTGCAACAAAGTTGGAGGTAACAGCCTCAATGTCTGCGTCAAAGAGCACGACCTGCCCAACCTGCTGATTCTCACCACCACCTGATTTTTCAAGTAGTAAGTCTCCACGTCGAAGCCGACGGCGCACTCGGTCTTTCTCCGGGATGGCTCGTCTAGTGAATTTTACGTCCGACACGCCAAGTCTTGGACGGTCAAAATCCGCGACTCGAATTACGACGATGTCATCAGAGTCGCCTGTCGGTTCTTGTCCCCAAACACCATTAACGCATCCTTCGACGCTTCGCTTGAGCTGCTTGATTTCCCATGTGCTCGGAACTTCGCGCAAGTAACACGTGCCGGAGTCTTGATAGTCTGGGTACGGTTGAAATCTTCCACTCACGAGTGCACCTCCTGCAGCATCTGCATGATCTCGCCGCTCAGTTCATCCAACTCGGCGTCGATCTCTTGCAGCGGGCGCGGGGGTTCGTACTCGTAGAAATGTCGGTTGAAGGGGATCTCGTAGCCGACGATGCCGACTTGCTCATCTTTCTCATCGCACTTGCCACCGTCGATCCATGCGCCCGCCTGCCGTTTGAAGGATTCGAGCTTTTTGGCTTTGAATTGTGCTTTGAGCCATTCTCGTCCTTTACCGCTCTTCAAGAACTTTTCTCGTTTCACAATTTCATCACGTGACTGACGAACTTCCCAATGAATCGGCCGAACCGGAAGATGTTTTGAGGTATGTCTGACCTTTCCGTCCTCGTGCTCTTTAAGCCGTCTGGGAAAGTCCTCTGTTTGCCCTTTGTAAAACGATTCATCGGAACACTCCAAAACGTAAACGCAGAATTCACCGGATCTTGGCGTGGGGGCGGGCAGGTCTCCGACGTGCGGGGCGACTTCCTTGTGGAAGTAGGCTTCGTTGACCGCGTTGACTTTGGCTCCGCGTGCGGTGTCGGCGGTTAATGGCACGTCTTCGTTGTCTCGCAAGTCGCTGTCGGGCTGGAACTGGACGATCTGGCCTTGGTACTCAAACGTGCCGTAGGTTGGATCGACTTTGCCCTTTTTCAGCACCTTCTTGATGACCGGCTGAGCGTCGGGGTTGGTCCAACTGACGGCGGCGATGATTTGTTTCTTCTGACGGGCGCTGAGTTCGATTTCCGCGTCTTTGATGGCAGCCTTGAGCGTGTCCTCGAACTGGTTGAAATCGTCGTGCTGGTCAGTGCCAATGACGGCTTGCAGCGCGGTGGCGATGTCGAGCAGTTCTTTTTGGTCGGCCCATGTTTCGACGTCCAACAAATCTTTGATCTGCTTTTCTTTCAGGTCGGCAAAGTCGGCTTTGACCATGGCGCGGACTTCGGCTTCGACGGCGGAGAGGTCGCCGTAGGTGGTTGGTTGGTTTGACGAACCGGCGGCTAGCGCCTTGCCGCTCACGGATTCAGGGAAGCAATCGGGGAATTGCTCGTAGACCTTTTGCATGGCCGCGTTGAGCTTGCGGGGATCAAAGCGAAGCGTTTCGATTCGCTCGTCGGTGAACTGAACCGATAGACGCTGCGGTCGCTCGATAGTGATGCGACGATAGCCAAACTCGTGGCTGGCAAAGATTTTGCTGCCGAAGGTCTTCTTGGCGGCTTTCTTCTTGGATGAAGATTGGCGTCCGCGCCCGCGAGCCGCGGCAGCTAAGTTTGATTTCTCGTCGGGTTCCTTGTCCAGTCGGTAACTTTCAATCGCCGCAAAGTCGCCAAAGGTTCGCGTGATCAGCCGGACGTCGTCTTCGCCGATCTCCTGACGCTTGCTGCCCAGACTCTTACGCATCTTTTGATACAGGTGCACGCCGTTGATCAGTTGGACTTTGCCCTTTCGTTGGTCTTCTTTCTTGTTGGACAAAATCCAGACGTAGGTGGCGATGCCGGTGTTGTAGAACATGTCCGTTGGCAACGCGACGATGGCTTCCAACAGATCGCTTTCCAAGATATACCTGCGAATTTCGCTTTCACCGCTGCCTGCTCCGCCTGTAAACAAGGGCGATCCGTTGAGGATGATGCCGATGCGGCCGCCGGTTCTATTCCCCTCACCCCTGGCCCCTCTCCCTTTGGAGAGGGGAACAGAAGACTTGGCATCGTAGTCTCGCATCTTGCTGATCAGGTGCATCAGAAACAACAGCGATCCATCGCTGACTCGCGGCAGTCCCGGTCCAAAGCGTCCGTCAAAGCCTTTGAGTGTGTGCTCGTCTTTGACGGTGCCTTCGACTTTCTTCCAGTCCACGCCAAAGGGCGGATTGGAAAGCATGTAGTCGAACTTTTCGCTATAGAGTTGGTCTTCGCTGAGTGTGTTGCCCAGTTTGATGCGGCTGACGTCTTGCCCCTTGATCAGCATGTCGCCTTTACAGATGGCATAGCTTTCGGGGTTCAGTTCCTGCCCAAAGGCTCGCATGACGGCTTCGGGGTTCAGTTCGTGGACGTATTCCATGCCGCTGGAAAGAAACCCGCCGGTTCCGGCTGTGGGGTCGTAGATGGTGCGAATGATGCCCGGTTCGGTCAGGGCGTCGTCGTCTTCCATGAACACCAAGCTGGTGGTCAAGCGGACGATGTCGCGGGGCGTGAAGTGTTCTCCAGCGGTCTCGTTGCTGGATTCAGCAAATCGCCGAATGAGTTCTTCAAAGACCAGCCCCATGTCGTGGTTGCTGATGGCTTCGGGACTGAGGTCGGTTTGAGCGACCTTTTGGACGACTTTGTAGAGCAGGTTGGCGTCGTCAAGCTGGCCAATGAATTCGGAGAATTTGAAGTGCTCGAAGATTTCACGGGCATCTTTGGAGAAGCTGTCGACGTAGGTGGTGAGATTGGATTTGATGTCGCTGCTGCCCAGCTTGGACATGTCCATCGCTGACGTGTTGTAGAAGGATTGCTTGGCGGCCTTGAGAAGGAATTTCTCGCGGGCTTCTTCTTCGAGCGCCTTGTTGCCCTTCAGCTTTTCGACCTGAGCCAGAACCTTGGGCTTGGTCGCCTCCAGAACGCACTCCAGTCGCCTGAGAATCGTGAACGGCAGGATGACTCGGCCGTACTGGGATTGCTTGAAATCACCACGAAGAAGATCGGCCAGCGACCAAATGTAGGCAGCAGCCTGAGAAAAGTTGGTCGTCATAAGAATTGCATTCGTCCAGATGCGTCCAAAGTAAAAAATCCGGCAAGCTCTTGGACTTAGAGCGGATCGCGCTACAGACCCTAGCCGGACCGACACTATAACAAACCTAATGCGCTCCCTACATCCGAGTGAAACCAAAAACCGGGTGACCAAAAAACCGAAACCCAAACCCAAATTTTGACACCGAAGTGTGCACTTCTATCGGGGTCGTTCCCCGCCGTACGACGAAGCCCACCCCCCAGGGAGTACCTTGTTGATTGCTTTGGAACCTACGCCTTGTCATGTGTCGGACCCCGTGATGGCAGCTCCCAACGCGGTGACTCACACTCTTGTCCGCTGATTGGCATTTTGATCCTCACTTCAAGCTTCATTGGGACTAGGTGGATAATGTGCAGGGTTGGGCTGGGAATATGATTCCAAGCGAACATCATACGGACGCCTCATCAATGAATCGGCCGTCCCGGAATCTAAGCTCGATCGCGGCATTGTCGGCAACATAACGGTGTTTTGCCACTCTCAGGTCAGTTGAGTCTTGCTTGCGGTGAAGTAACAACACCTGGTCGGTATCGCGGCCGATGGAGTCACATTCTGCAAGCTGGCTGACTCGAGGTACTGTTTCGTCAGCCGCACGACTCAATTGAGCGAGCACGACAACGGGGCAACCCAATTCCATTGCCAACGATTTGAGATCCCGTGAAATTTCCTCCAGCTCAAGGCGTCGATCTTTGTGGCGGCGGTCACCCCGCAATTTCGTGTAGTAGTCGACGAACACCATCGACAACCCACCGCCGGACGACTTCAAGCGGGCCGCCGCGGCAATCGTTGATGCATGCATCCGGGTATCGAACGGCTCGACCTAGTCGAACCGGCGCAGGCATTACCCCGCGATCAGTTAATCGCCGTACAGTCTCATCCGCCACACCACAGATTTTGGCAACTTCTGAAACCGTCAGCAGTCGCCGCCGAATCAGTTCATTCGTTTCGGTCGTCATCGTCACTCCACAAAAAAAGACAACTAGTGATGCCACCAAGTTGCCATAGATCGTAAAGTGCGTTTGATTCGAAGGAAGATTTCAAACCTTGCTTGCAATGTTCGCAAGGTTCTCAATGCCGAGTGTTTTGGACTCAGCTGTCGGAAGTGAGTTAATTAAGAACCAAATTCTGTTGCTGCGGTCCTTTCTGAATATCCGCCCCTTGGTATCTTTGCCGCCAACAATCTTGTTATCATCGGTTGAGTCGCGAGTCACATTGGCTCCTTTAGACTCTGAGCGGTTCTGCCCAAATGCCTTGAGTATTTCTGTCACTTCCGTTTCGCTTTTACCAATGCAATTCGCTAGATCGACAGCAGAAGTCCAACCTCCCGAATTAGTATCTAGCTCTGGTATGGATATATTTGCAGGCGATCCAGTTTGTGTTTCGTCAACCTCTGTTTGAACCGGATGGTGAAGCCAAAGCTCTGCGAGACGGTAGATTCGCCTGGCCACCCTGTTCCACCTATCAAGCGGGTCGGCTTCGTTGCAAAAAATTACCTCCGACAATCCGTATAAGTTCGACGCTCCATTTTTCAATGAATCCTGAATTAGCGGATCACTACCTATGCAGAAGCTGAATCTCGAGGGGCCTCTGCTAAATCCTTTTGGTAGTCCGACATCGAGCAGTCTCAACATAGGAGACACGCGAAGCTCCCCGCTGTCTTCTGGGTCTATTCCCCAAATCTGATTTTGTAGCGAGTAGAGCGACTCGCCAAGATTGTGAAAGCCTGTGACCGACCGCCGCAGGGATTCACCAGACTCGCATCGGAGCATCAATTGTTTCAACTGCCGGTGAAACTCTTCGACAAGTCCATCAGTCAATTCTGATGATGATAGGGCCGTGTTCATCGCCGGATATCCTACTCAGCGTGTCCAAGCGAGAAAGAAAACCGGCAGGTGCTTGGACTTCGCAGTTTTCACCCCGTCGGTCTGTTTAGTGTTCGTTGAATTGCACCACTTGATGAAATCGCGGCGAGTCGACAACGCTGGGTGCATGCCCACGCTACCGTTGAAGACAGCAACAAATGGTTGCCTCGCCAAAGATATGAGAGCCCGGTATGGCTGGAGAATAGAACAAACTCAAGCTGCATCACGCCGATAACGAATTAACCGCAGCCGCAGTCAATTTCGGCATTCTCAGGAAAAACAGAACATCCCAGGATTCGAATGTCTTCAATTAGGGCTTGCTGGTTTAGTCATTTGGCCTGGTTTTGTCGGGTGAAAGCGCTAAACTGTGGGCTTGAGCCGCACGGGTTTTGGTAATTTTGATGCAATAACCTTGCGGCTGAGACGCAGCGATCGCTCGGTTGGGCGCG
>CALKXO010000006.1 GCA_938003615.1 uncultured Pirellulaceae bacterium
CAAAGAGTTGGTCGCAAAAAAACTTTCTCCTGCTCCTGCGGCGACGCCAGAGCAACAACTGCGTCGAGTTTCATTGACGCTCACTGGCCTTCTTCCTCCTCAGAAGATCTACGACGAATTTCTTGCCGACCCCAGCGATGACGCTTACCGGCGCGCTGTCGATCAGCTGCTTGATTCGATGAGTTACGCTGAACGCCAAAGTCTCAGGTGGCTCGACGCGGCGCGGTACGCCGATACCGATGGTTACCAAAATGATAACCCGCGCACCAACTGGCCATGGCGAGACTGGGTTACAAAGGCGTACTACGAGAACATGCCCTTCGATCAATTTACCATTGAGCAGCTTGCCGGAGACATGTTGCCCGAGGCAACGTGGTCTCAAAAATTAGGTTCTGCCTTCAATCGTAACCACCGCCAGAATGCTGAAGGAGGCGCGCTGGCTGACGAGTTCCTCATCGAGAACGTCATTGACCGAGTCGAGACGACGTCAGCGGTCTGGATGGGATTGACGGTCGGATGTGCGCGGTGTCACGATCACAAGTACGACCCCGTTAGCCAAAAAGAGTTCTTTCAACTGTTTGCCTACTTCAACAACATTGGCGAAAAAGGGATCGGACCTGGGGTTAAGGCTGACCCGGTTATGAGAGCTGTTTCTCCCTTGGCGCCAATGGCCCAGCAACTCGAGACGGCGCTGCACGATGCAGAAATGAACATGCAGGCGATTGCTGAAACAACAGACTCACGCCTGCAGGATTGGCTCTCGACGGCCTCTGATCAGTCGAGTTCTTTACAGCCCGTTGAATGGACGCCCGTCAAGATTAAGGGGAAAGTCGTCAAAGGAACCGGCAGTCTCGTGTCGCCTGACGACGGATATACGCTTCAGTTTTCGGGGCAGGTCAATGATAACTTGACATGTCTTGCTCAATTGACCGACTTGCCTACCGGAACAGCCGCGATTCGATTGGAATTCCTACCCAACGGTTCCAAAGATCCCAACGGTTCCAAAGAGCCGGACGCTTCAGCCGAAGTGCCCAGCCCATCAGCGCCAGCCTCCGAAGATGACTTTTTGATGTCCAGCCTTACGGTGAGCAATAACGGAAATCAAGTTGAGTTGGAGCATGTTTGGGCCACCAATTCTTCACCCGACCATGCGGTCGAAAACCTGATTGACAACAAACCCAAGACAACTTGGGGTGCGTTTGCGGGAGCGGATAAACCGGCAACGGTCAGTGTTACGGCGTTCCCAGCCTTGGACTTGAATTTGAAGAAAAAGGTCGAAGTACGCATGGCTTTTGCTAAAGACAAACAACACCGTCCGGCTGGTCGGTTCCGGATTTATGCGTCCACTGTGCCGGGGTTGGAGATACGCAGAGCCACGGCGCTTGATTTGATAAAGCCGATCGTTCAAAAACCAGCCAAGGAAAGGACTGCAGACGATAAGGAGAAACTTAGCCTTCACTACAAATCCATCGACGGGCCATTATTCGATGCGGCAACCGCCGTCAAAGCGGCTTACAGGGAGCTAAATTCGGTTTGCGGGCAACGCGCCAAAGTGATGGTGATGAGTGAGAAAAGCGGTGATCCAACCCCGGCTTACTTGCTCAATCGCGGGCAATATGACGATCCAGACAAATCCGCAGTGCTGCCCCGTGCGGTTCCCGCAGCGCTATTGGCTGACGATACGCTTCCGCAACCGGGCAATCGGCTGGAGCTGGCGCGATGGTTGGTTTCCGAGAACAATCCGTTGACAGCGCGAGTGATCGTCAATCGTATTTGGCAGGAACATTTTGGAATTGGGCTGGTTAAGACTGCGGAAGACTTTGGCGTGCAAGGGGAATACCCCAGCCATCCCGAATTGCTTGACTGGTTGGCAGCTGAGTTCATCCGTTGCGGTTGGGACATCAAGAACATGCATCGGCTGATCGTTACCAGTGCCGCGTTCCGGCAAGCATCGCACACCAACGCAACGCTTCAGGAGGTTGATCCGAACAACCGGCTGCTGGCGCGCGGTCCACGGTATCGTGCCGACGGGTTTACGATTCGCGATATCGCGCTCCAGGCCAGCGGTTTGTTGGTCGCCAAACCGGGTGGGCCACCGGTAAAACCTTATCAGCCCAAGGGCTTGTGGCAGTCCATGGCAGGGGTTTCGAACCTTCGTTATGAAGCCAGCAAAGGAGAGGGGCTGTACCGAAAAAGCATGTACACCTATTGGAAGCGCGCTGTGAATCCGCCACGACAGACAATCTTTGATGCCGGAGGACGTGAAGTATGCAGTGTCCAAACGCGCAGGACCAACACGCCTTTGCAAGCACTTGTATTGATGAATGACCCGGCAATGATTGAAGCCGCGCGTAATTTGGCCGAAAGAAGTTTGGTTGTTTCAGACAGCGCTGCCGAACGAATTGAGCAAATGTATCGCTGGGCGATCGCACGCCAGGCTGCTCCGGCGACGATGAAAGTCCTGCAAGGGAATCTGGAATTCTTCGTCGAGCATTTTGAGAAGAACAAAAATGAGGCTCAGAGTTTACTTCAAATTGGTGATTCGGATCGGGACGAGTCGATCCCTGCTGCCGAGCACGCTGCGATGACGGCTGTGGCGCACTTGATTTTGAATCTGGATGAGTTTGTGACCATCGAGTAGAAGACGAAATTATATCTCGATAAAGTTTGATTGATTGAATGCAAACGCTATGAATGAAAACGAAATTGAATTTGAGAGTCGCCTACTTTCGACTCGGCGTCATTTCTTTGGCCGCGCGGCCACCGGAATCGGTGTCGCAGCTTTGGCGTCGCTACTGGGAGAATCGGCCATTGCCGACGACAAAGCGGCTGCGTCGGATGACACCATGCCTCAGCCCAGTGGGACAATGAAGAAGTATGATGTTGCGCCCAAAGCGAAGCGCGTGATCTATTTGTTTCAAAGTGGAGCGCCATCGCAGCAGGAATTGTTTGACTACAAGCCCTTGCTGCAGAAACATGAAAAGAAAGAGCTGAGCGACTTTGTCGACATGAACCAGCGCGTCACCGGCATGACGGCGGGGCAAAAGTCGTTTCCATTGGCGGGGACGCGATACAAATTCGATCGGCATGGCGAATGTGGCATGGAGTTGGGCAGCGCGTTGCTGCCAAACATTTCGACCCTTGCCGATGACATGTGCTTGATTCGTTCGATGAAGACCGAAGCAATCAATCATGATCCGGCGATGACGTTTTTTCAAACCGGGCACCAGCTGGCGGGCCGACCCAGTATGGGGTCTTGGCTGCACTATGGGCTGGGAACTCTTAACAACAACTTGCCTTCCTTCATTTCGATGGTCTCGCGCGGAACCGGCCGCCCGAATTGTCAGCCCCTGTACGATCGACTTTGGGGAAGCGGCTTTCTGCCATCAACCTACGCCGGGGTGAAGTTGATGAGCGTTGGTGATCCGGTGCTTTATCTGGGGAACCCGCAGGGATTCAATGCGTCGGCGCGGCGCCGTATGTTGGATGATCTGGCAGAGCTAAACCAGCAGAAATCCGAAGAGTTCGGTGACCCTGAGATCAATACGCGGATCGCACAATATGAATTGGCCTACCGAATGCAAACCTCGGTCCCGGAACTTACGGATTTTAGCGACGAACCCCAGCACGTGCTCGATGCCTATGGGCCAAACGTCCTCAAGCGCGGGACGTACGCGTACAACTGCCTGTTAGCGCGACGGTTGGCGGAGCGCGACGTGCGGTTTGTGCAGCTATTTCACATGGGGTGGGATCAGCATTTTACATTACCCAAACAACTTCCAGGGCAATGTGCAGACACCGACCAACCCACCGCAGCGCTGGTCAACGATCTGAAACAGCGCGGCATGCTTGACGACACACTGGTCGTTTGGGGCGGCGAGTTCGGACGCACATCTTACTGCCAGGGCAAGCTTAACAATGAGACTTATGGACGTGACCATCACCCGCGCTGTTTTTCACTTTGGATGGCTGGAGCGGGCGTGAAAAAAGGACTCACCTACGGCGCAACGGACGATTTTTGTTACAACATCACCGAAAATCCTGTCCACGTCCACGACCTGCACGCCACCATCCTGCACCTGTTGGGGATTGATCATGAGAAACTCACCTTCCGATTCCAAGGTCGCCATTTTCGCTTGACTGATGTGCATGGCAAAGTTGTTTCCGACATCTTGTCGTAGCATCGCAGCGGCGCGTTGACTGTGGTCGGTGTCCCCTTTTGAAAAGTAATTCAAAAATTGTATCTGTCTCGGGAAACGCTTCGCCATGTCGCTGAAAATGCCTCGACTATTTCAATTTGCAATCGCTGCAACGATCGCTTTTTTTACAGCCTTCGTGCACGCCGACATTCCGTTGATCGGATTGAATCCGCCTAACGCGAGCCTGCTTGACGGCGATTTTGATCTGGTCAAATCAACGCGTCACAAAATAGTGCCGTCTCCATTTTGGACGGTAGTGAACGTTGAAGGTAAAGGCAAGAATCCGATTTGCATCGACCGCGGCGCGATGTCCGGCAACGGCAACCAGGAAAGCGTGATTCAATCGCGCGTGCTGGACCATGTTGCCGCCTACCCCAAGCCAATCGCCGGAGACGTGTTGCGCTGGCGATTTGCGGCCCGTTCAGAGCATGTTTGTGGCGCCTCGGTATCGCTGAGTCTTGTTTTCGGTGACGAAGTTCGTGTATTGACTGATAAGCAATTGGTTCCCGGCGGCGAGGCAGACTATGCGGAGTTCTCAGGCGAATATAGCTTCACCGTCGCCGATGCGAAAATGGAGATGCCGCTGCTTCGATTTCGTCTTCATTCAAATCATGGTGTGCGGGTGCACGTGGAT
>CALKXO010000007.1 GCA_938003615.1 uncultured Pirellulaceae bacterium
GTAAGAATCGTCGTTGGCTTAGAATCGCGGCCGACATCAAGTGCAAGGATGCCGTTTTCGATCGGCAGAACATTCCAAGCAGAAATTGGTTACGTTTTCGCACGCGAGTTTGAGTTCGAGGATGAGACGCGCTTTGAGGAGCTGGACGATTCTTTTATGATAGCCCTGACTACCAAATTTTGATTGGTGTCTGTTCTGATGCCGATCGGTTGTTGTTGTTGTTGTTGTTTGATCGTTGGCCGGTTTGCCAAGTCGCTATGAACGGGGTATCCTGACGGGTTAGTCTCCATCGCGGCACACTTTCATCGGCGGCACACTTTTATCGGATTTGTTTTTTAAGGCAGCATGAGCGACACGACGCAATCAAGAACCTACGACCTCGTTGAAGAGCTACGGGCGGACATCGATTTCGAACTGGAAGACGTGATCACTGAGATCGTGCGCGAGTTGCCGGAGGACTATTTTCAGCGTGTCCGGCGAAAGGACCAGCTAATCCATCTCAAGGCTTTACTGGCGCTCAGCTTCTGTAAGTTACAGGAGGAGTTAATGTTTCGTTCCGGCGATGGCGTTCATACGGCCGTGATCGCCCGCCAGAATTACAGCGGACAGCTGGCCAGCATTCTCAAACGGCTGCCTACCGACCGCACTTTGACGGGGGCGAAAATTTTCACCTCGCGCAGCCACGATTTCATTATCGATTTGTTCGAATTTGAGCCGATTGATCAACAGGCTGCCAATGGTCTTCCTGTTGGAGAGAATTCCCCAGAAGCCGCCATCAAAAAAGTCGCGACGGTGACCAAGGAATCTCCGGAAGTGATTCGTGAGTTTATCTCGCACTACTCACCGATTAGCCAAATCTTGGATTATCCAGATGACATCGCCGAGCATTTCTTTGCCGCGGGTGAGGTGCAGAAGAATGATCGTCCGTCGATTCGGGTTGTGGATGAAAACGGTAGGAATCGCATCAAATTGACGGTCGCATCCCGCAAGATCAAGACGCGTCAATTGGTACAGTTACTCGCCGAATATCTTGGCCAGCATCAATTCGATATCGAAAATGCCTATTTGAATGATTTAAAATTCGAGCAATCGTCCCGAATTGCGATCGCCAGTTTCTTACTGACTTCGGCCGAAGATGGGCCGTTTGATGTTCACCATCAAGCGATCGAAGATCTGTTGACCACCGCGATCGGTAGCTGAAGATGGGGTGTAGCTGAAGATGGGGTGTGGCTAAAAACATGATGGTGGCGACATGGCCGGCCGTTGCTCGGTGCTGCTTCTCTGCGTCTTCGGCGTTGATTTCGCTGATGGCTAGAGACGGCAACGAATTAATGCTCCAATGAAGTAGCCTCTCAACAAATAAAGGGCCTGCACCAATCGGTACAAGCCCTTCAAGAATAACGAGTGCGGACGAGAGGATTTGAACCTCCACGGGGTTGCCCCCACTAGCCCCTCAAGCTAGCGCGTCTGCCAATTCCGCCACGTCCGCAGCAAAACCCGGACCTTCCGGGGCAGACCTCAATGAGAGTCGCGTATGATAAAGATCGCGAGCCCGAAGTGTCAAGTGGCTGTCTTCGGCTGGCGGTTGAATGATTCTTAAGCCATTTCGAGGCCTAAGAGCGAGAATAGAGGGACCGGCCAAGAGCAAAATAGTCACAAAATAACGTGACTTGGCCCTTGTGGCATTTTTTAACGGTCACTATCTTATTGGATTCTTTGGTTGTCAGATTTTGACCCAAAAACCGCTAATCGGCCTCAGACGATTCGGGCAATCGTCCGAAGAAACATCGAATAGATCTGAAGGCCCATCCCTGAAATTCTCGGAGAAACGTTGTGCCCGGCACAAAATCATATAACGCTCAAAACGACGTGCTAGAAAAAAACTGGTACATTGTCGATCTGGAAGACAGAATCGTCGGACGCATTGCCTCAGATATCGCAATGGTTCTGATGGGCAAGCACCAGCCGAATTACACTCCCAACGTTGATACGGGCGACTTCGTCATTGTGACCAACTGCGAGAAGATCAAGTTCTCGGGAAATAAGTTGGACCAAAAGACTTACACTTGGTACACCGGTTACACGGGGCTCAAGAAGGAAACGGCTGGCAAGCGTCTTGAGCGAAAGCCTGAGCAGATCATTCGCGATGCTGTTCGACGGATGTTGCCGAAGAACAAAATCGGCCGCCACATGCTCACGAAGCTTAAGATTTACGAGGGTGCTGATCACCCGCATCAGGCACAGGCTCCGCAGCCGTTGCCTTACGTACGCTTCGGCGACAAGAAGTAAGAGGGTTCGACCATTGGATATAAACGTCTAATGGAAAACTCATCCATCAATACACGATCACAATAAACTCGATTCAAGTAAATTCGCGTTATGGCAAAGACAGATAAAAAATCAGGTGAAGCTCTTGGCACCGGCCGTCGTAAATCTTCCGTGGCGCGCGTGCGTGTTAAGTCGGGAACCGGTCAAGTCGTGATCAATGGCAAAAAAGTTGACGATTACTTTCCGACACCTCAAAATCAGCGTGCGATCGCTGATACGCTTCAGGCCACAGGCACAACTGACAGCGTTGACATTCGCATCACGGTTACCGGTGGTGGCCAGACTGGCCAATCAGGAGCTTGCAAAATGGGCATCGCGCGTGCGTTGGTCAATTTTGATCCTGAACATTTTGCCGCGCTTCGCGAAGGTGGGTTCCTGACTCGCGACTCGCGTATGAAAGAACGTAAGAAGCCAGGTCTTCACGGTGCCCGTCGCGGTACTCAATTCTCAAAGCGTTAATCGCATCAAGAGAAGCTGCTCTCGATTTTCAGTGGAGCAATCAGTCAAACAAGAAAGCGTCTTCTGCAAAATTGCAGAGGACGCTTTTTTTTCGTGGTACAGGTTCGTAACCGCTTTCGCTGTACTGTGCCCCGCGATGTTGACAATCTCGCATGGAGTATGAAAGCGTACAAAAATAACGAACTCTCTTAGTTCTAGTTTTGCACTTTCCCAATCCTATCCAACAAGAGTTGCCAAGTAGGTTGGTAGCTCAATTGAATTATCGTCTGGAGCAGGCTTGAGCGACACCATCGATAATTTATCTTCCCAGCTTTTTCGGCGTAAAGTCGTCAGCATGTCGGCGAAGCTTGGCTCAGATTTCCACCAGTACCATGGCCCCAGTGAAACAGCTTTTGGGATTTGGAAGAGTTCAGCGCGTCGTGATGCATGCCGGTTCCAAAGATCCCCAAGCCACGTTTGCGGCACAGTGTATCGTCGCCGGCGAGAACAATCGTTGCTCCGGCAATTCTACAGGCGCAAGAGGCCAGCGTGTTTCTGGCTCCACGATCTTTCGAGGCGGAAGTTAAAACGGCGTTTGAAGGCGTCGACAAAGTGATTGCTGCGAGGCCTTACAAAGCAGACTGGAGTTCGTTGGAGAATTATGAGATTCCCGATTGGTACAAGGATGCGAAATTCGGCATCTTCATTCACTGGGGCTTGGACGTTAATGCGCCGCGCGATTCGATCCGGTTGCACTTCGCTGTTTCGGATGGCGAAAGCACCCGTGAACATTTCAGTTCTGGAAAGCACACGGGAACGGGCTGCTTCGACGGGAGCGACCTAAACCAATGGGTACATGTTCCTGTTTCTTATGATCCGCTCAATCGAATTGTGGCTCATTACAAAAACGGCGCAGCGGTATTCCACAATAATATCAGCCGAGTCCAAAAAATCGGCGTCGGCAAGTGCAATTTTGGCAACTGGTCCAACTGGCCTTACAAAGAGTGGGCAAAAGGCACAGA
>CALKXO010000008.1 GCA_938003615.1 uncultured Pirellulaceae bacterium
GTCGGGAACGAGCCCACTTGGCATTGTTAGGGGGGAACAGGGTGTTTGGGCTGTTTTTTCTTGTCGGTTGGCGCTCTCCTCGCGCAATTCAGTAAACGATCGGCAGATTTACAAAGAATGTTTTCCGATCCCGCGCGGACCGTGCCGATCGTAGCCCGTTCATCGAAGACTCAGCGTCTACTCCGGCGCATGAAAAAGCCAGGTGCTAGCAGTGGGTGCTGGCATCTGGCGAGTTCTACATATGTGCTCTACATATGTGCCAACCGCAGCGGCGCGGGGGCCGGGGTTCAGTTAGGCGTTTGCGTAGTTCGCAGTGAGTTCAGTACGGCACTTTTCAAGCAAGACTTTCGTTGCTTTGATACCGTCAGGTTCGCTCAGTTTTCTACCCTCGTACTCGACGCCAACGTAGCCTCGATATCCGGCATCGAGCATGATTGTCAGCATCTTCATATAGTCCGTTTGGGCCTCGTTTCCATCTGCGTCAAAGTCACGAGACTTGGCTGAAACGGCTTTCGCGAATGGCATTAAAGACGCCATTCCTATGTATCGATCATATTCAAGAAAGGGGCCTTTTTTTCCTTTGTTGATTACGAAGTTTCCGAAGTCCGGCAACGTTCCGCAGTTTGGCTTGGCCACTTTTCTGATCACCTGCGCGAGCCATTGGCCGTTGGAGGAGAGGCCGCCATGGTTTTCAACGATCACCCCGATGTTGTCCTTGGCAGCGTAATCGCAGAGTCGCCCCAGTCCGTCGACAGCACGTTCAACTTGCTGTTGATAGGTACCGCCAGAGGCCGCATTGACGCGAATTGAGTGGCAGCCGAGGAATTTGGCCGCGTCGACCCATTTATGGTGATTTTCGACGGCTTTTTTGCGTTCGGCAACGTCGGCGTCGCCCAATTTGCCCTCTCCGTCGATCATGATGATCAGCGATTTTACCCCGTGGTCGTCGGCCCGTTTCATCATTTCGCCAAGGTATTTCTCGTCTTTTGCCTTGTCTTTGAAGAACTGGTTGACGTATTCAATAGCGCCGATCCCAAATTCCTCCTTCGCGGCTTTGGCGAAGTCCAAATTATCCATTTTTCCACCCTTAAGGCGTCGGTGTAGCGACCACTGCGCTAAGGAGATGTCAAAGAGGCTTCCCGGGGCGGCTACATTTAGCTTCTTAGATGTTTTCGCATGTGCTGAGCCTGCCATGGCGGTTCCTGCGAGTGTTACCGAAGCGGCGGCCGATGCGGCCAAGAACTGACGACGTTGAAGGGATTTCATTAATTGTTCTCCTTGATTGAATGCCAGACTTGCCGGCAAATTTGGGCTTATTGGTGGGCGGACGCCTAAGAAAGTAACCGATAGTCCTATAGTATAACCGTCGATCCCCAGTAGCGGGTCGATTCGAGCTGTGCGACATATATAAACGTGGCGATTTTTGGTAAAACGAGCACCTGCAAGCAGTCGCCAACGACTTTGGGCGATTGCAAACAATTTCTAACGCCAAAACCACGCTGCTAGATTTTCACTGTGACTGAATCCAAACCCGCCGACGATGCGATCACCGTCGAAACTTGCTCGCGCCCAGTAAACGCTTCGATCGCGCCTCCCGGATCCAAAAGTATCACCAACCGCGCGTTGGTCTGTGCTGCACTTGCCGATGGCACTTCCGTCTTGACCGGAGCGTTGGACAGCGACGACACGCGCGTGATGATCGACAGTTTGCAAAAAATTGGCGTCAAAGTAGAAACCGATCTCGGCCAGAATAAACTTACCGTCCATGGCACTGGTGGCAGATTCACTGATTGTGACGAAGACCTCTTCATTGGCAACAGCGGGACGACCGTCCGATTTCTAACTGCCATGCTGGGCTTCGCCGGCGGAAATTTTAAACTTGACGGCGTCGGTCGCATGCGTGAGCGCCCGATCGGACCTTTGGTCGACGCGCTTCAAGGACTGGGCTCAAAAACCAACGCCCTCTCGCCCGGCGGATGTCCCCCGGTTGAAATCAGATCGCCACCCATCTCCGGCGGACAGGTCGCCGTCAGCGGCAGCATCTCCAGCCAGTATTTGAGTGGCCTGTTGATGGCGGCAGCTCAGGCGCCCGGCGACGTAGAATTCACGATCGATGGTCCGTTGATCTCCAAACCTTACGTCCACATGACGATCGAGGTGATGAGATCGTTTGGAGTAGCGTGCCAGGCTGACGCGTCGTTGACTCATTTTTCCATTGACGCCCAACAGAAGTACGCGGCGACTGAGTACAGCATCGAACCGGACGCTTCGGCGGCCAGTTACTTTTGGGCGGCGGCGGCGATCTGTGGCGGAACGGCAACCGTCCGCGGACTCTCACGCGATTCGCTGCAGGGCGATGTAGGTTTCGTGGATTGCCTCGAAAAAATGGGCTGCACGGTCGATTGGGGGAGCGATCATATTAGCGTGACAGGGCCGGCCAAAACCGGCATCGATATCGACATGTCTAACGTCAGTGACACCGTCCAAACGTTGACCAGCGTAGCATTGTTTGTTGACGGGCCAACCAATGTCCGCAATGTTGCTCACAACCGCGTCAAGGAAACCGATCGAATCGGGAATCTCGCGATTGAACTGCGCAAGTTTGGTGTACAAGTGGACGAGCGGCGTGATGGACTGACCGTCCACCCGGGGCCCCTGAATCCAGCGGTCATCGAAACGTATGACGATCACCGAATGGCGATGAGCCTTGCATTGGTGGGATTGAAGCAAGCAGGGGTTGTGATCACCAATCCCGGCTGCGTGTCGAAGACTTACCCTGATTACTTTGCGGAGCTACGTGATTTTTTGAATGCTGAGTAGTTGTCGTTGTCTCCGAGATGAGTTTTTTCTATTGTTGGAAACTGTATTTAGAAGCAGTAAACCGGCGTGTTAGT
>CALKXO010000009.1 GCA_938003615.1 uncultured Pirellulaceae bacterium
TTCCGCTGACACGGAATCCTTTGGACCCACCCTACCTCGAGTCCTCTTATCGTAGGGTGGGTCAAGCGACAACGTCGCGCCGACCCACCAATCGCCAAGGCTTACACTACTCACCCCATTCTGGATCGCTCCAATCGGATGCTGGGTCAGTACCACCCCAATCCATTTCATAGTCACCCGTTTCCACAAACCGGAAGAAACTGGAGAACTTCCAATCTTTAACCCGGCTGACTAAATTATGTTTTCGCGGGTTCCAGTGCGTGTAATCTACGCACCGACGAAGATCATCTTCATCTCTAATGGTATGCTCCCAGTATCGACGTTGCCAAACTCCACGTTCCCCCTTCTTTCGTCTCGACTCGGAGACCTTGCCTTCCCAGCCACCACTTGCAAGCCATGAGTTAGAAAATGATTCTTTGATCCTTCTCCAGCGAGTTGCATAGTCGCTATCGCCGGGTGGCATGTTCCAAACCGTATGCAGATGGTTTGGCAGCAAACAAATCGCAAATAAATCGAACGGGCGTTTGGCAAGAACCTCTTTAAACGCTTCACGCAAAATTTTTCTTGCAACCGGCGATTCAAACAAGGGGTATCTTTCATGCACGACTGCCGTAAAGAAGTAGCTTCCACCGCGCACCCATCGGCGTCTGTAATCTGGCATGCGTTCACCTCTGAGAGACTAAGATCCAATACACATTCGCACTCTATTATCCTAGCAACTATTTTGGGCTGTTGGTGGGTCTGTATTCCGCTGACACGGAATCCTTTGGACCCACCCTACCTCGAGTCCTCTTAGCGTAGGGTGGGTCAAGCGACAACGTCGCGCTGACCCACCATCGTTCACCAATTTCACCGCTCAATCTCCATCACCGTCCGGTGTTCGCCGGCGTCTTTCAGACGAACCGTTTTGCGGGCAACCTTCTCTTTGTCTGAACCGAAGCCCTCGAACACGGTTAAGTACACCTTGTTCTTGACGCTGGCCCGATTCTGAGCATTGCCAAAAAACTTGACGGCGATTTGGTACTTCCCGTCAGGAGCGCTCTGGTTGAAATACATCTCAGGGCCGAAACCAGTCGTAATGTCATCTGTGATCTCGCCGCCTGACTTCGTCGTCTTGTGGCTGTAAAAACATTCCTCCCCGGACGGTTCAATCACGTGCAAGTCCACGTCGGTTTGATCCTGATTCCACATCATCGTGACCAGCATGTCGGCTTTAGACACCGGCATCTTTTTCGTCAGCGTCTCCAACCGCGCCCGCGCGAAATCAACGACTGAGGATTTCGCTTTCCCGCTGACGATTCTCCGCAACAAGTGCATGTAGTCCACTGCCACGATCTGGCGGAACTTCGATCCCTGCCGCTGAAACTCTCCCGACAACGCCACCTCGTAGTACACAATCGCCATGTCCGCTTGGCCGGCCTGAGCCAAACATTGGCCGATGGCCGGATAGACGCTGCCTTGAAACGGACGCTGCCGAGCAACACTTCGCAGCAGGTGATACGCATGAGCCGGACGGTCCAACTCCATTGCTGTAAACGCCACATCCCGCGCCATTGTTACATCGCCGGGATTGCGCTCGATCAATGAACTGAAAACCTTAATCGAATCGTCGATCGATTGGCGGCCACGCTTCTTCGCTTGGCCCGCGATCACGTCGTAGTCCAGATTCTCCTGCTGGAGTGCGTTCAAATACCCCTTAGACACATCGCCACGCGAAACGGGCGAACAATCCAACGGCTGCGACACGGCAACAACGTCGATATCATCGATCGCCAATTTCAACGCCGTTGGCATCGCGAACTTTAGTCCCTGCATCGTCTCCAAACGCTTCAACCACGACAGCAATTGAGCCTTCGGATTTGCCAAGCGCGAGGCTGCTTTCTCCAAAATATCGGACACCAATTTCGACGCCGGTTTTGACTTGACCACAAATTCATCCTCTTGCGGCTTAATGTCAAAACGCTCGTAGTCCGCCTCCGACTCGAGCATTAACAACGAGCACGTATCGCCTGTCACGCGAAAGTGGCGCGCGTAAGCGGCCGAGATATCGAACACCTCACTGCCCATGCTCTCCAATTGCCCAACGGAAATCTCCCCGTATAAACGCGCCGCCAGTTCGGAAACTATTCCCGTCGGAGTGGTCGTCACCGCGCTCGTTTTTCCAGATTGCTCAAACTCAAACTTCATCGGACCAGAAACCACTCCACGCCCCACGACTGTTAACGTTTGCCCCGGATAAACCCACTCGGCTCGTCCCGCAGTCATCACATCAGTCGCACCTTCTGCGGTGATAGAAGCCAGTTTCCAGGGACGTTTGCGATGGGCGGTCGATGCCGTTGTGATTTCATCCTCGGACGCCACGCTGAACACAGCGCCTCCGGTTTGGCCAGTCAGCAATCGCAGGCTAGCGATCGCGGTACCTGTCATGCCAGTCTGATAGGCGAAAAGACTGCCGGTTTCTTTGCCGTCCAACAAACTCCCGACCAACCGTCCGTTTGTTTCGCCCCAGTTCGCTGCCCCATCGGACAGCAGGAACAAATCAGGAGCTTGGCCATCGGTCACCCAATCGGTCGACGTCACCTTTTGCATCGCCGCGTACAGATCGGTGGCTCCTTCGAGCACAACATTCTCAAGCGTATCCTTTAGCTCGGCCACGTTATCGGCCGTGTTGGCCACGTACTCCGATTTCCAAAAGTGCCCGTCGACGCTGAATATCAGCACACCAAACTCTTTCATCGTGTCTCGATTATTGGCCAAAGTTGTCTCTAACAGTTTCAACCAAACGTTGAATTTGTCTGGCGAACTGCTCAAGGAGGTGTCCAACATGAACATCGCGCGGCTGCTGCCAACAGAGTCCTGTACGGGTAGTTCTGGCGTAACCTGAGTCGCCCAAAACTCGTCGGCCAGTTCTCTTGATTTCAACAACAGTGGCAATTCCGTCGTCGCGGTCAAACGGATACCATTCTCAGGCCTTTGATCGAACGTAAAACGCTGATGCAATTCGTCGTTGTGATCCACTTCGACAGGTTCCACTTCCGGTTCGATTTTGTACTGGATACCTTCAACATCTTGAGCATTAATTTCGATGCGACAATCGCCCGTACTTTCCGGCAGATCCAGTTGATACGTCAACTGATTGCCCGACCGAGTCAAATTGACGTCGTAGCCAATCACAATGCGATGGACTTTTTTCGGAGCCAGCGGGAAGACTTTGGCGTTGAACACTCCGGCCCCCGACCATTCCACCAACGCCGGATCGACACGCCGGCGAACGGTTTCGCGAAACGCGTAGGCCGCTTGTTCACGCGGAACCATTCGCGCCTCTTTCACGTTTCGCCACACGTCGTTGCGGGTTTTGGTGATGGCGGCAGGCGTGAAAGAAACGAATCGAGTCCCGTTGTTGGTAAACTCGCGACGCGCCAGTTGGCGCTGGGGCGTCAGTTCGTTGGCACTTTCACCGAAGGCAAAATAGTACAGCGACGAATCCTCGGGCAGACGCAGCTTGAAATTGCCTTCCAACTGTTGAGCACGATCGTTGTAATACAAGTAGTCAATCAGAACCCGAGCTCGGAAGCCATCGACCTGCACGTTAACTTGCATGCCGGTCAGATCGAGTTCCTCTTTGTCACCCACCATTAAGCGTGTCGTGTTGGGAATTGCTTTGACACGTTTCCAAGTCTTGATCGCTTTTACGTTCTTCTTTTTGTCGACCGGCTTAGGTTTGGCTGGTTGAGTTTTTGCGTCTTTGCCGGATCCAACCTGCTTTTCGGCTTCTTTCTTACCTTGGTTGGCCTTCCCTTCGAGTTTCGTTAACAGCGACAAATGACGCATATCCCCCCCCGTCTGAAACCCGATAGCGGGACGCCCTTGATCATCAAATTTTGCTCTACCCATCTCGTCCACTTTGCGACCATCTAATACCAGTGCTTTGGCTTCATCGGCATCTGCAAACATCATTGAGAGCCCTTCCCCCTGTTCTGGTGACGGCAATCCCCCCAACGGTTGGATTTGTTCGTTGACTATGGCACCTCCCAGTCCTCCGCCTCCAATTCCAAACCTTCCGCCTCCTCTCCTCATCCCACGCATCGCGAGAGGTTCACCTGCCATGCCGCCTGATTCTGCAAAATCCAACTCTTCCTGACCTTCGTTGGTGTCCTCGAGAGAATTGGACATTCCCATCATCTCTGCAGCCGGCATTTCCATCGCTGGCTGGTCTTGACGACGAAACTGATCAAGTCGCCGAAGATTATCGCCTGTAGCCGCCATTTTGCTTTTTGAGGACCTCTCCATTTGTAAAGCCTCTGCTTTTGATTCGTCTAGTTGTTCTTCTGTCTCTCTAAGAACCTTCTGGGATTGAGTGACCACCAACTCAAGATTCGTCTCTACAGCACGCATTGGAGCAGCTTTCGCAGGAGCGCTTTCATCCCACATATCAGCATCAATCGATGACTGAATCAGCTCCTTCGGTGCCGCAAAATCATCTTCCGAGATCGAACCTTTTTCGGAATCAGAAGCTGTTGCCACTCGATCAACAACCTCTACTCTGGCTGCCGTCTTTGCTCCAGCGGGCTTAGCAGAGACGCTTTCGTTCACAGCAACGCTGCCCACACGTTGAACATCAGGGTTGACTAAAAACACTCCACCACCGATCAGCACAGATCCAATCGCCGCAGCCAACAACCATCGATTCCAAGGACGTGCGGCAGTTGCGATAGTTCCCTTATCGGAACGTGTCACCGACGCCGCTTCGGTGTCACTCTCATTCCCTGCTGATTTGGCTGCGGATTCAATCGCCGACTTCTGATCAATAGATAGTTCCAAAGATGGTTCGCCTGCGAATGCACCTCCAAGCGCGGAAATTGTCGCACGAATCTCATCCACTACCGCCGCAAGTTCGGGAGATTCGGCCAAGACTCGTTCTACATCTCGAGCCTCGTCAGCCGACAACTCGTCCATCGCATAAGCGGTTAGTTTTGGATCGTTTTTGGGGTCAATCATCGGATCGTTTGTTGGGTCGTTTTTATCTATCATCGAAACACCTGTGTTTTGTTGGGCCGCGCTGTTTTCAAAATTCAGATCGCGGAATGTGGAAGCTGCCGAAAGCGTTGCAGTTTTGCCGCTCTCATGCCGAATTGAAATCCACCATTTGCTTCCGCAGCTTTCCGATCGCCGTGTGTAAGATCACGCCAACGTTAGTCACCGTCAGCCCCGTCACTTCGGCGATCTGCCGGTAAGACAATCCGCCGTTGAATTTCAGTCGCAGAATCTCTTGCTGCCGATCGGGCAGTGACGCGACGTGCTGGAGCAACCCGGCAGCCGCTTCCTTCTGCACCAGCTGTCCCTGCGCATCCGGGGACGCGTCGGGGCGCTCCTCCAGCTGATATTCGGGCGACGGTTTCATACGACTCTCCTTCCGCTTGATATCGATGGCGCGATTGCGGCAAACGGTAAACAGCCAATTGGCCAGCTTCGGACGAATCTCGTCCTGATCCTGACGACACAGCTTCAGAAACGTGTCCTGCACAATGTCTCGCGCTGTATCAAAATCGTGAACAAAGTGATGCGCGTAGCGCAGCAACGCACCTTCGTGCTCTGCCATCGCTGCTTTTATCCAGTCATCGCCCACCGCCCGAGAATTCTCGGGGACGGGATCGCTCTGTTTGTTCATGAATCGTTCCGTTTGTTTCGCGGTTCAGATGTTTAACGGACGAGATTGGGGATTATTAGGCCAGTTTTCAGATTTTTATTAGTCCCCGGATTCCTCGCGGGAACAAATTCAACAAGGAGTGGTTTAACTGTATAATACCAATACTCAAACCTACCCGTGTGACACTCAATCATGTCCAAGCGCCTCTCCGTCGTAATCTCACAAAGTCCTAGCAAGAATCCCGTGAAACGGAAGCTGGAGGAAGACATCGTGGCGGCGTTGTTATTCGAAAACGGCATCGATGTCACCGTCGTCCCCAATCTCTACGACATCAAACCAGACAGCACATCCATGCTGGCCCTGAACTCCATCGGTGGCAACGTCGTCGTCTGTTCATGGCTGTTCGAACGAGCCGCTCATTGGGTGCTGGACCGTTTTGGCATCGCGGGACATGTCGGAACCGTTTTACTGGCCAACGAAGATGAAGAAGACGACGAAGATTTTGAAGAGGACGATCAAGAGGCGGCCGACGAATCCTCCGACGCCAAACCGGTCGTCAATGCGAGTCGTGACTTGCCGAAGAGAAAAATCTACTGCTTAGACTTTAAAGCTTCCAACAAAGCGGACGAGTTCATCGAAGAAGTCAAACGCATTCACTCAGAGAACGCGGTCAAAGTAGTAACCCTGGGCGATGTGATTGGTGGTTCGAGTGACGGCAGTAGCGATTCCTTACCTATTGCATCGGCTCCCGTGCAGCCGCTGGCACCACCTGCCGATGGCAAAAAAGCAGAAGTAAATCGCATCGAAGAATCGGGTGGGCGTCGCTGGTACCCGGTCATCGATTACAACCGCTGCACGAATTGCATGGAGTGCATCGACTTCTGTTTGTTCGGCGTCTATGGTGTCGACCGCATCGACACCATTCTAGTGGAACAACCGGACAACTGTCGCAAGGGCTGTCCGGCGTGTAGTCGTGTCTGCCCGGAGAACGCGATCATGTTCCCGCAGCACAAGACGCCAGCTATCGCGGGATCCAATGATGCCACCGCCAGCATGAAGATCGATCTCTCTCAATTGTTTGGCGCTCCCGCATCCGGGAAATCGGCAGAGGAGGTTGCCGCGATGGAGCGTGATGAGCAGTTGCTGTTGGCCGGGCGCGACGCCGTCGGCATGTCTGGATCCCTACCCAAACGATCCGCCAACCGGACCGACGAAGCAAAAGACGAGCTCGATGATCTAGTAAATCAGCTGAACGATTTGGATCTGTAAGGCAAAGTCGCCAAGATTTTGGACGCGCCCTAATAAGACGTAGGGTGGGTCGCTCGGATTCCGTGTCAGCGGAATTCAGACCCACCAACGAGGATTGGTGGGTCGGCGCGACGCTGTCGCTTGACCCACCCTACACCTTTGGACAGGCCCCGAAAGGAAGCGGGAAGGCGTCCGTGATTCACCGGACGGCTCGCGCCGTGCCGTTTCTATATGATTTTTTACAAGAGGAAGCTGGCCAATCTCTTGCGAGATCGGCTACGAAAAATGTCTTACGAGACCAATCCCTTGGTTACCATCATGAACACGTCTTCGAGGTTAGGTTCCTTGCGACCGAAATTACGCACTTCGACATCGCTGGCAATCAACTGCTTCAACAGCTCGGACGGGTTGTAGTCCGACGAATTGAACTCAATCGTAATCTTATCGCCATCAACCTGAACGTCACGCACGTCGGGATTGCTTCGGATAATCGACAACCCTTTATCCAAGCCCGTTCCAAAGCTCGCCTCGACGACCTGATTGCCACGAATCTTCTGGTAGACGTCGTCCATCGGACCGTGCATGAGCAACTGCCCGCGTTCAATAATCCCGATCGATGTGCAACAATCGGCCAGCTCTGTCAGAATGTGGCTGGAGATCAAAATGGTTTTGCCCATCCGCCGCAACTCCTTCAACAACGCCTTCACTTCGACACGCGCTCTTGGGTCGAGGCCGCTTGCCGGTTCGTCCAGAATCAACACGGGCGGATCATGCACCAACGTTTTAGCCAGGCACAAACGTTGCTTCATGCCGCGCGATAGTCCATTGACGAAATCGTCTCGCTTATAGGTCAGGTCCAACAGCTCCAGAACGTCGGCGATCACGCGCTTGCGCTGCGTCCGACCGATCTGGTACGCGACGGCAAAGAAGTCCAGAAACTCCCAGACCTTCATCCCATCGTAAACACCAAACGCGTCAGGCATATAGCCCACGCTACGGCGGACATCCATGGGTTGCTGGGAAACGCTAAACCCATTAACCGTTCCTTCGCCGCGCGTCGCTCGTAATAACGTCGCAAGGAAGCGGATGCTGGTACTTTTGCCGGCCCCGTTGGGTCCGATGAATCCGAACATCTCGCCTTCCTCGATTTTCAAATCCAGCGACTGAACAGCCGTAAAATCGCCGTAGTCTTTTCCGAAACCAGTTAGTTCAATCATAAAATGTTGTCACCAGTAAAAGGGCGCACTGTTTGATTTGCGTTTGCTTTGTTACGGGTCATCGGCGCTGAAACTTTCGGCGTCAATCGTGCTGTCGTCAATCGTGCCGTCGTCATCGCTGAGCGTCCGTTTGTTTAGGAAGTCAAGACTTGAGTTCACGTCGGGACGGGCTAGCGGAAGTGTTGCGGGCTTGAGATGGGCCAGCACCAAAGTCTGTTGACGCGTCTGCGTTGAGGCAGGAACAAACTGACTGCCGCCGACCTGATCATTACAGTAACCTAACAGTCGCACTTCACCGCGCCCCAACGTCAGATTCTCAACCACGGCCTCTAGCAGTTTATACGCGCTGATCTTACTCGAATCGAACGCTTGGGCATCCTCGGCGTCATTCTGTGCTTGGGAAGGATCTTCCCACAACGCGATAATTTCATCGCCCTGGCAAGCCCTCATTCGTACCGATCTTTGACTCGCCCCTGCTAAATCGTCCAACTGAGCGATGTGATAGTCTCCCTTCGAATCGCGTCCGACCACAACGGCCGATTCAAGATTCAGCGCTGTCCCGTTGGTGACCGTCATCGCCTGAGTAAAATCGAACGATTGTTTTTCTTCAGCATCCTCTGCCTCACTGATCAATTTGAAACGACCTCCGGCGTCGAACAGGCATTCGGCATGCATCATACGAGTTGAGTTAGATTGGATCAGGAAATCCCCCAAACGATTCTGAATCGACTGATGCAACGTTACTTGTTGGATCGTCTTTTCATTTTTCGATCCGACTCTACCCGAAGGGAAGGGCAGGGCGATGCCGGTGGAGTTATCTAATTCGACATCGTAGTTCGTTGAGAGCGAAGTATACAAAGCGGAATACTGCGTCAAATGGCCTCGGCTGTAATCAGGGTGAAGTTCCAGCAACGCGACTTGACTGTTGCTGCGTGCAAACCCGATGTCCAGCGCCGCCATCCTGACCACCGCGAACGCACCACCGATTGCGATAAAGGGAATCGCGATCCACGCCCACTCAACCTTGCCGATCACCTTGAACAACAACCAATTTACCGGCACCAACACCAGTAGATAGACGCCCAACATCTTCAACACCAAACTGGCCGATGGCGGTTTGATGCCGGCGGCGTTTTTGAGCGTCGATCGCGCGGCATTGGCAATTCTCGAATAGTCAGACCACCCTGCAACGCCCGATTGTGCGCTTTGCTTGAAACCTCCAAAGAGACGCGTATGTTCAGGATCACGCTTGGGCTTTCCTTTTGCAGCGGAGAGTTCGACCACTCTTGCAGGATTGACAATATCGTCTTCGGAAGCTTCCGCTATTGTAGTGAATTCAGCTTGGTCGGATGTGGCGGCGGAGTCACTTGCCCCCAGATCGCGGCTGGTCATCCGCAGCGTTGAGCCAATCAGCGTATCAAAAATCGAAGTCGCATCATCAGCCCAGCGAAACGAAAGCTCTCCCTCTTTGGTACGGTTGAACTGTCGCCTTGGCCGACGCAACAACGCGCCACTAAAAAAAGCATGAAAACTGGGCCACGACTTGATCCGCGAATCGGCCAACGAAAATGCAGTCGCCACCACCCGGCCGCGTCCTAACGAACGTTCCACCACCAACTCCCCCGTCCCGTCCACGAACTGGGCATCGACATGCGGAAGTAGCTCGATGCCTATCACCGGATTCCCTTCGGTGATCGTTATCTGCCGTTTGTCGGACGGATTCTTGGCACTTGGAATCGACCAGTTTTCGTTTAGCGTCGCAAACTGTTCTTTTTCGATCTCGGTGCGCTGCGAGGACTGAGCCGGCAAGTATTGAGCAAGGAAACTATTCTCCAATTTGCCAAGACAATCGGGACCGCTGATAATTAATTGTCCACCAAAATGCAGCCAATCCAGCAAAGCCTGTTGTTGGTCGATATCGAGGCTGTCGGGATCCAGATCATCCCAAATCACATAGGCAATCGTCGTCCATTGCAGCGCATTGGCGGGCAGCGGAATCGGATTTCCGGGCTCATTAGCGACGATAAAATAGAACTCGGGAAGCTCTTCGGACGAGAAGCTATTGGTGTCTCTGACGGCAACCGAATCGGTTAGGTTCAGATACTTCATTTTTTGCTGACGACTGGTCAGCAAAACCATGTGATACTGAAACCCTTCCATTAAACGACTAATGCACAATGGCGAAGCGTACATAGGAAAGCCGCCAGCGGCAGGGAGCAAATCAGGTTGCACGTTGGTCATTTTGGCATTGATTTTAGGCGTCAGCCACGCCGACGACTGAAGATACTTCCATTGACCTTTCGTCAGTGCAAACGGCCGTGCGGTGGCAAAAGAAAAATCAGTACCCGGAACTTCAACCGGTGTTCCCGAATTCACATTGGCAATTTCTAATCGCCCCTGAACATTGAAGTGATTTGCTCTAACCGGTGTCGACGTCGCAACCCAATGCCCAATTTTGGTCCGATTGCGTCGAAGATAGCTACGGGCTTCGTAAGCGACACGTTCTTCAGGAGTCATCTCTTTGAACTGTTCCAGTGTCATCGTTTCCAAATCAGGAAAGATGCCCGGGAGAATAGCAGTCCCCGGCGATTCGAAGTTCGGCTTCGGCTTTTCTTTCTTCTTTTTTTCTTTCTCGGCAGCGATATCTTTGTCCGAGCGGCAACCGCCACACCCTGCCGTCATCACGATGCCCATGCACAGAAACAAGATCAGCAAACAAACGACAGAGCGCTTCATGAATCGCCATGGAAAGAAATGTGACGGGTTATGTTACATAAGATGCGACAGGAGCTTTCACCAGAACTGTCTACACCAGAACTGTCTACTACACCGACATCAGTTTAGCAGCTTTAAGAGTGTTCTCTAACAGAATTGTCACCGTCAACGGCCCCACGCCGCCTGGCACGGGCGTGATGGCTCCTGCGATTTCTAGCGCCGCATCAAAATCGACATCCCCCACCAATCCATCGTCGGTACGGTTGATCCCAACATCGATCACTGCAGCCCCCGGTTTGATCATATCGGCCGTCACAAATTTTGGCCGACCGATCGCCGCGACCAAGACATCCGCTGCCGCCGCGACCTCGGCCAAATTCTTGGTGCGGCTATGGCATAGCGTCACCGTCGCGTTAGCCATGTCAGGACCAAGTGCAGAATCTTTCTGAGCCAACATCATCGCCATGGGCTTGCCGACGATGTCACTACGTCCGATCACACAAACCGATTTTCCGGAAGTCGTGATTTTGGAACGGAACAGCATGTGAACAATACCAAAAGGCGTGCACGGCAGAAAACGTGGACGTCCCTGAGACAACAGTCCCACGTTCTCGGGATGGAATGCATCAACGTCTTTCGTCGGGCTGATCGCGTCGAGTACCTTGAGGGAGTCGATTTGATCGGGCAAAGGTAACTGAACAAGTATTCCGCTGACGGACGAATCGTTGTTTAAGTCGTTGACCAGCTTCAACAGATCTTCGGTGGTCGAACTGCCGTCGATGCGCATCAGATCGCTATCAATGCCAACGCGCTTGGCGGCCAGTTTCTTATTTTTGACGTAGACTTGGCTGGCAGGATCTTCGCCTACCAAAACCGCAACCAATTTCGGCGCTGCATTGCCGACAGCCACGAAGTCCGCGACCTGTTGTTTAATCTCTGCTTGGATGTCACGGGAAAGCTGTTTCCCGTCGATGATACTGGCCGCCACTACGGTGCTCCTAATGAAAACGAAACGCTGAAAATACCACGAATTAACCATGCTCGGGAGTTGGGATATCCCGAATTCAAAGCGGCGTTTGAAGGTAAATTCAAAGCTCCGTTTAACGTTTGGTCGCTCAGAGCCCCAACAAACCCCTCATATTGACCATTTCGCTCGTTTTTTTGTCAACAATCCACTTAGAGGATCTTAAAAGCCGATTTCTCTACCAGAAAAAACAAGAATAAGAAGCGTGGGTTTTACAAATAACGAATACTTGGTTCCTGTAGGTATGTCGTCAGGCTTCTCGCTTGGCGTACCAATTCTCTCCTATTGTTAAGCAAATCTCTTGTTCCTATGAATTCTACTGTTGGCTCTATCGTTGCAAACTTACCATCTCAGCACGCATCATTCGTTGCAAAAACACAACATCGATCAAACTCGACTCAGACTTTAACCTCCCGCTGGATCACCCCAACCGAGGGGGGAAGCACTTAAGCAACAGTGGATCGAATTGCAAAACAGCGCGTTGGTCTGCAATCCTGCCTTTGAATTCTCTTACTTGATACCGGCCTTAACGCACTTGGCAGACAAAACCGTCAAGCTACTAATCGTTGAGCGACAGGTCGAAGAGAAAACTGAAATCGTTGGCTTGGTGCCCTGCCAAGACAAACGAGTTTACGGCCTTCCTTTTAAAGGCGTCGAGATCTGGAAACACGAGCAGTGCTTTGACGCAACGCCGCTGGTGTCGGCCGAGTGTGCCGTCGAAGCTTGGCAGTCCATTTGCCAATTTCTAATCGATGAAAAGTATTCGTTGCTGAGCCTAGACACGGTTTCAGCGGAAGCTGAATTTGAGTCGGTTCTGACTGCAGCAGAAACATCCATCAAACTAGCTCGTTTTCAGCGCG
>CALKXO010000010.1 GCA_938003615.1 uncultured Pirellulaceae bacterium
CGCCAAAATCTCCGGCGTGCCAGATCTCGTCGCAATTATCAAATGCCTCAAAGACACGCGGGTCTAGGAACCCATGTGTGTCCGAAATGATGCCAATTTCTTTAACCAATCCGTTAGCCGCGCCCATGTCCCTACCTGTGAAAAACTCTAACTGTGATGGCTGTATCTGCGCGGACCACGATGTTGCGGTCTGTTGCCGATCCATGTTTTGATCTATCGTATCCCCTTTCCAATTATCTCAATAGTCACCCAAGGCTCCGGTCACCATGTCGCTGGTCACCATTTCAGAACTCGCTATCCGTTTTCGCGGTCCCGCCCTATTTGAAAACGTCTCCTTTCGGATCGAACCCGGTCAACGGATTGGTCTGCTGGGGCGTAACGGTGCCGGCAAAACGACGCTGATGAAAATGCTGTGCGGGACGGTCGAGCCCGACGCTGGGTCGATCACGTTTTCTCCGTCGACGCGCGTGGCGATCCTTTCCCAAGAAGTCCCTCAGGATACCACGGGCGAGATTCAGGAAATCGTCGCTCAAGGGCTTACACAGAATTCCGACGATTCGTCTGACGAACCGATGGAAGACTGGCAGATCGATCTTCAGGTCGAGCAGATTCTCTCTCGGATGGAACTGGAGCCGACTACGCGATTTGAAAGTCTTTCTTCCGGGATGAAGCGCCGGGTGTTGTTGGCCAAGGCGTTGGTGACCGAACCCGATCTCTTGCTGTTGGATGAACCAACCAACCACTTGGACATCGAGGCCATTAAGTGGCTGGAGACGTTTCTGAAGAAGAGCCGTTTTGCGATTATGTTTGTGACGCACGATCGTGCGTTTTTGCGATCGATGGCAAACCGCATTCTGGAAATCGAGCTGGGGCGGATGTTTGATTGGACGTGTGATTACAGCACGTTTCTCGTTCGAAAAGAACAGGCGATTGCCACCGAGGAAAAACAAAACGCGCTGTTCGACAAAAAACTGGCTGAAGAAGAGGTGTGGATTCGCAAAGGTATCAAGGCGCGTCGGACACGCAATGAAGGCCGTGTGCGAGCGCTCAAAGCCATGCGTGAGGAACGCCAACAACGCCAGAAGAAAACTGGCACCTCGCGTATCCAAATTCAAGAGGCTCAGCGCAGCGGCGCTCTGGTCGCGGAATGTAAAGAAGCTTCGTTTTCGTGGCCGGACCATCCGGTGTTTGAAGATTTTACGACGACCATCATGCGTGGCGACAAAGTTGGAATCATCGGCCGCAACGGAGCCGGTAAATCGACACTGCTGAAATGTTTGCTGGGCAAATTGGAGCCGACGGGCGGCTCTATCCGAATCGGCACCAATGTAGAAATCGCTTACTTTGATCAGTTGCGTGAGCAGTTGGACGAGGAGAAAACGGTGGTCGACAACGTGGGTGGCGGCAGCGACCAAATCGAAATCAATGGCCGCAACAAACACGTGCTGGGATACTTGCAGGACTTTTTGTTTGAACCTGAAAGAGCGCGCACGCCAGTGAAGTTTCTCTCTGGTGGCGAGCGCAACCGAATTCTACTGGCCAAGCTATTTGCTCGGCCAGCCAACGTGATCGTATTGGACGAACCGACCAATGACCTCGATTCGGAAACGCTTGAACTGTTAGAAGAAAAACTGATGGAGTTCAATGGGACGATTCTGATGGTCAGCCACGATCGAGAATTCCTCAACAATGTTGTGACCAGCACAATTGTTTTCGAAGCCGAGGGAATTAACGAGTACGTGGGCGGCTACGACGATTGGGTGCGACAAACCGGAGGTTCAACGGTAGCCAAGGCGGAGATCAAACCACCTAAGGTCGATTCCAAGCCGAAGAAGGCCGAACAAATTGATTCTGATGCGCCGCGCAAACTGAAGTACAAGGAACGGCTTGAGTTGGAAAAGTTGCCAGCCGAGATCGATGAACTTGAACGGCAAATCGCGGCAATCCACGAGGCGATGGGCAAGCCTGACTTCTTTAAAGAAGCTGGTGAGAAGATCGCCGAGGTGCAAAAGCAATTGGCCGACCACGAGACAAAACTTGCACAGGCGATGACGCGATGGGAAGAGCTAGAGTCGTTGTCGGGTTAGTTTGCTTATAAGTCTATGGACCTTCACGCAAAGAATAATGTGTATTCGATTTAAAAACGAAAGCACCGAAGCCAAGGAAACCGACGCGGTCATCTCATTAACGTTCTCCTGTGTGGTGCAGTTCCATGAATGAGAAGTTAAAAGCGCGTATTGAAGGAGAACACCTCGTTGTTTGGATCCAATGCCTCACGGGGCGTTTCGAGAACGACGAGCATCGTGACACGTACTCGCAATTAAATTTCTGTTGAAGAATAACGAGAACGTCCAGAGGTGGCTGCTTGTTTCGACATCTGCGACCGTAATGCCATTCAACGGGATGGTTCGTGAAATTAAGAAACGGACGGGGATTCGCGTTGTCAGGATTTCAGGATCGCCCTATTAGAGTTTGTCTCTCTCGGGATGCGTTGGGCCATAACTGAAAACCGAAGCAAAGATCGCAGGATCATCCCGCCATCTTTTTGTCCAAAATATTGCTCTCCAATATTTCCTGCTGTCGCACTGCCTAAGGTCGCATTTCCTGCTGTCATGCAACCGAATTCTAAGCAGCGCGTCTGTTTTGCGGAGCTGGTTGTTTCGCGGGCTTTGGCTGCTGGTTTTGTTTCGAAACGTCGACGAATTTCCAGTCGAGCGAATCAATATAGCCAAGGTCCAGCATCAGGCTGCCGCATTCCTCGTTGATCCATTTCTTGGCGCTGGGCGTCATATAATTTTTCCAGTCGCCGACCTGTCCCTTGCGATTGAACTTATTGGGATTCTCATCCCGGTGCCCAGGCTGGAGGTAGCGCGGCACAGGTGGCATCAACGCCGGATCGGCGCCGATGAATTTGACGGCATCGATCAATGATGCGTTCAAGTCGTCATGTAAATCTTCATACTTAATGAAGCTGACGCGAATCGTCTTGTGATTTTTTGCGGTGTTCTGGTTTGATTTGATGGTCTGCCGCCACGTCTTGCAGGTCGTGCGGACAAATCGCTCGCTGGAGAGCAGTTTTTCAGGATGCTTGTGAAAGAACCACGGGTCTTTGTCGAACTGTGGTTTGAGGCCAGCAACTTCAGCCGCCATGTTGAAGTTAGCCATCACGCGTGGCGAGTTCAAAAAATGGAATACCTTGCTGACCACGATGTCGCGAATGTCACGCATCATGCAAAGATAGGCAGAGTCCTTAAAGACGACCGGATGGATTGTGGTCGGCGTTCGATCACCAATGAAGCGCGCTTCTGGATCGGATAGCTTGAACATCGTGCGCTTCGCCAGTTGTTGAAGCTCTTTGCGAATCGGCGCAGATTCAATTTCGATTTCATCTAGGTTCCGGAATACCTTGCGATTGTGTAGGTAAGTCCGGAAGTAACTTTCCCAATGATACTCTCCTGAACTTGAGATTTCAGGGTGCAGATTCAGCAACCGACAAAGCCAGTTAGTTCCTGACTTCATGTGGCCTCGAATGCCAAAAATTTGTTTGTCTTCGTCTTTCATCAGTCTTCCACCGGTCTGCGACATTTGCTTCCACCGTCTCGCCGGGATGGTAGAAGACTCATTGGCCCACCGCAATTGAGAATCTGCTAGCATGAAGACGGCTTGCAGATGAAAACAGCCGCGAAAAGAACTACATTTCTCTCCGCGCGGTGCCGCCTTTGCACGAAGAGAAACACGACTATCCACGAATAAAAAATCACATGAACACGGCTAAACTGATTCGCGACAAACGCGACGGATTGGAGCTGACCGATGATCAGCTCGATGAACTGGTTCAGGGGTTTACCTCTGGAGAAGTCCCCGACTATCAAATGTCCGCTTTTGCGATGGCGGTCTTTTTTCAAGGCATGACAGCTGCCGAAACAACGGCGCTCACCAAGGCGATGATCAATTCGGGCGAGACGCTTCAATGGTCCGGGGCTAAACCTTCGGTGGACAAACATTCTACAGGCGGTATTGGCGACAAGACCTCGATTGCGTTGGCGCCGTTGTTGGCGTGCTGCGATGTGGAGGTGCCCATGATCTCGGGACGCGGACTGGGCACGACGGGAGGTACGCTGGACAAATTGGAATCGATCGAGGGGTATCGGACCGAGATTTCGTCGGACGAATTTCGCAGCATCATCAACCTCAGCGCCTGTTCGATCGCTTCGGCAACGGCCAGCATTGCTCCGGCAGATCGCAAGTTGTACGCGTTGCGGGATGTCACGGGGACGGTCGAGTCGATCCCGCTGATCACGGCGAGTATTTTGTCAAAGAAGATCGCCGAGGGCATCGATTGTCTTGTGTTGGATGTCAAATGGGGCAGTGGCGCGTTTATGAAAACGCTTCAACGCGCCCGCGAGCTGGCCAAATCGCTGGTTTCCGTCGGCAGTCAGTTAGGTGTTAAGGTCGAGGCAGTGATTACGGACATGAACCAGCCACTGGGCCGGATGATCGGCAATGCGGTGGAAATCGATGAATGCGTTGATCTGCTCAAAGGCGAGGCGCCTGCTGATTTAACTGAATTGACGTTACATTTGGCAGGTCGAGTGCTGGTGATGTCCCAGCGGTGCGGATCCATGGAAGAAGCGTTGAGGCTTCTAAACAGTCGCATTGATTCGGGGGAAGCACTCGCAAAATTGCGTGAGATGGTCGCAGGACATGGCGGTGATCTGGACCAACCGCGGAAGCGCGGATTTGAAACGGTCGTCAAAGCTACAGACAATGGTTACGTGTCGCGCATCAGCACCGACCGACTGGGGTTGGCAATGATCGAAATGGGGGGCGGTCGTAAGACGATGGAAGACAAAATTGATCCTAGTAGCGGCATCGAATTTTTGGTGTCTATCGGCGACCAGGTCAAAGACGGCGATGTGCTCGCTCGAGTGTTCTGCGACGGCAACGCCAAAAACTATGCAGTGGAACTGATTCGTGCAGCGGTAGCGATTGGCGATCAGCCCGTTCCATGTCCTGCGTTGATCGTCGAGACAATCTAGTGATTTGTCTAATTTCTATTCTTCACACATCACACTAGCAACCGCGGCCTTCTATTCTAACACTGCTCTTATAACAAAGCTGGCGAAACGCGCGAAAGACATCAGGTGATCTCCCCATGCCCTCTCATATACTCGACCAAAAACAAATAGACGACTTGATTGGCCGAGCGGTTGCGTCACGAAAAAAAGCCTACGCGCCTTATTCAAAATTCTCGGTAGGCGCCGCCGTTTTGACCGCCGAATCGAATGTCTACTGTGGCTGTAATGTCGAAAATGCTTCTTATGGACTTTGCCTCTGTGCCGAGCGCGCGGCAATTTGCAATTCTGTGGTTTCCGGAGGAGAACAGATCGTCGCCGTCGCCGTCGCGGCAGTTCCGCTGGCGATGCCATGTGGTGCATGCCGCCAATTCATTCATGAGTTCGGCAAAGACATTACGGTAATTTGTGTAGATGCCGAAGACCCGACTCGACGGACGGTGCGGTCAATTGAGTCGTTGATCCCGGATGGCTTCACGTTCGACAAGTAGCAGCGCGAATTTCAGGTTGGTTCGTGAGTTTTGGCTGGAGCAATAACGTGACCTAGTTGGTGGGACGGCTGTGGCTTGCACGGGTTTTGCACGGTCTGCAGGATGTTGCCCCACTTGTAACGAATATGCGGTTTACGTTGAGTGTGTCAGCAACCGAAAGTAGGAAAAAACCACACTTAAAGTTCTGAGAGACCTAGGCTTCAGCTACGAACTTTCCCCGTTTCAATCTCAATTTACTCATGTTAAGCCAAACACCTATGTCTGATCTCGATTCTGCCTCAATCGCTGAACACACCTTTTCATTTGGCGACTCATCCGCTGATTTCTCCATCGCGGTTGCTGCTGTCGCGCTGGCGAATGATCCAAAACAGCTCGGTCCCTACAAGATTCTGCGCGAGATTGGACGAGGCGCGATGGGGACGGTTTACGAAGCCAATCACGCGCAATTGGAGCGACGAGTGGCATTGAAAGTGCTACCACCTGAACTGGCAACATCTCCCAAGCGACTGCAGCGCTTCCGTCGCGAGATGGCGGCTGTTGGTCGACTAGATCATCCAAATATTGTACTGGCCACTGACGCCGGCGAAATTGACGGACTGTGTTACATCGCCATGCAATTTGTCGATGGCCCGGACCTTGAGCAGGTGCTTGAAGAAATTGGCCGCTTTGAACCGGCAGATGCATGTGAGATTGTTCGCCAGACAGCGCTCGGGCTTGAGCACATTGGTCAGCAGGAACTGGTTCATCGTGACATCAAACCATCAAACATCCTACTTACACGAACGGGACAAGCGAAAATTTTGGACCTTGGCATCGCTATGCTTCGAAATGCCGAGCAACTTGATACGTCGATGACGGTCGTTGGATCGATGATGGGCACGCCTGATTACATCGCACCAGAACAGATCACTCAATGTGCGGATGTTGATATTCGCGCCGACATTTATAGCCTTGGCTGCACTTTGTACTGCCTGTTGAGTGGGAAATCTCCGTTCAACGGCCCCGGATATACAACGCTGACGGCCAAACTTTTGGCGCACGCAAGCAAAACGCCGCCGTCACTGGCTGAAGCTCACGCCGAAATTCCTGAGGGCATTGTCGCGTTAGTTGAACAAATGATGTCCAAGCACGCTGATGATCGTCCGGCCACACCTGGGGAAATTGCCAAACTACTTGCACCATTTTGCAAGGGAGCCGATCTGGTTCCTATAGCAACGGGACAAAGAAAAGGCGCGCCCCTCAAACCGCTCGATCTGCCGACTGCCGTTGAGACTGAGAAAGCCCTCGAAGCGAAAGCTAAGGCAGATTCTCAAGAAGAAAAGTCTCTAGTTCAGAAGTTTGATCGGCAGAAATTTATTTGGGGCGGTGCCGTAGCTGCGGCCCTCGCCGGAGTACTCTGGTTGGGTACGGCTCAGCCAATCGCCAGTAGTGATCAACCATTGGTGGTGGCCAATACCACTCTCCAAGCGAAAGTTGATCGCACGCAAGCGATGATAGCCAATATCAACTATTCGATCAGCGAATCGGAAGAGATAAACGCGCGTAGGACCGGCAAACTGGCGACCACATTGAGCGACATGCAAAAGCAATTCGCCAGGCGCGAAATGGAAAGTGGCGTTCAAAGCGTCGCCATTAGAAACCCGCGGTCGCCGGTCGATCATTACTACAATGCTCGCCTGTTCAGCCAAATGGGTGATCACCAAAGTGCCAAAGACGCATATCTGGCGTATTTCGCCAAAGAGTTGCCCGTCGTGGATCCTCACCTCAATTTCGTTGAGCAGTTGAAGATTCGAGAAGGAACCGAAGGCGCTCGCGCCGTTTATAACGCAATGCCGGGCGACCGCGCGTCGGTTGGACGAAAGTTAGCGTTGGCAATGCTGGAATCAGATGACCGCATTAGCGATGCGCTGGAACAAGTGGTGGCTGAACATCCCGATAGCGCGCCAGCGATTTACCTGCTTAGCCAGCAATTCTCACCGGAGACAAACGAGCGTAAAACGCTTAGCGATAGTCGTCGTCAGCGCGAGTTGCTGCATCAGTTTGTTTCTTTGCATGAGCAGGGGCAGTTGTCGCAACATTTTCTTGATCAAAGAATTCCAGCTGGCCAATTGGAGAAAGCGACAAGAAGACTGAAAGAAATCTCGGTATCGGCCGCCGCCGCAAACCATGTCCCCGTAAGACTGAACAGCGCAAACAACATCCGCGGATATTGGCGAATCGGCGTGCTTGTTGACGAATTCGCAGAGGAAATTTTCTGGGCGATTGGTGACACTGGCGAATTTGAGAGTACTGGCCCGGCATCTGGAGTTATTTCGGCAGCGCGTGGCAATGGAAAACTTCGACCGAGCCCCTTCTTCGCAGTTTCCAATCGTCAGCTTACTGAGAGCGCGGACGATCTAAAGATCTATGTGAAGTACACCGATTCTAAAGGAGAAATGCAGGGGCCATTTGCACTCGACTTTGATCCCGTAGCAGCGGCGATAGAAGACAAGAAACGTATAGTGAAAGACAAACCACTTTCTTGGGCAAGTTTCAAGCAGAACAAGCTTCTCTTCGGAGTGTTTAAGATGCACGCTAACAGCATTATTGAGGCGGTCCACTACGGTCTCAACGATAAAGAACCCACGCTGAGCATGCCAGTGCCTGAAGAAGAGTTTGGTCTATCCAACCTTAGTGACTTTGAGTTGCCGGTCGAGAGTGACGTTGATTTCGTCACGCTGCAAGTGACGTTCAAGGACGGCACGTTATCCAAAGTGGTCAGAATCGACCGAGAGTGATGACCGAGAGTGATGACCGAGAGTGACTTGCGGACTCGGGGGTAGCAAACTGACCAACTGACCGCCGCGCCTACTTGGGTAGGCAGCGGCGAATGCCGTTGCTCTCGTTTAGTTACCTCTCATTTCCCTACCTACCTACCGCTCGTAAACCGGCAGAAGCCGATAGTTGAGCGCCAGCGCTAGTAGGGAGATTCCTGTTGAGTAGCTTTTGCCATAGGTCGAACTGCCAACGCTGCCATCGTCATTGCATTCGTTTTGCACACGCTGGATCAATATTCGGTTCCACTTGACCCATGAGTCATAATCGCTCTGAAACAGCGCTTGGGCCATGTAGTAGCGGCCATAGTAGATGTGCGTATCGTATTCACCATCCAGATTTTCGACGATGTGCTTTCGGGCCGCCGTATACGCTGACAGTTCGGTGCGTTTGGCCATGCGTTGATGGGACCGCCAACGTCGCTGTCGATGGCCGAACGACCGACGAATTACCACCTGATTCAGTTTTTGCGTCGGTCGACGAGTGTTCGCAGTTCTTTGAGGCCGGTGCGGTTGGATATTCGCCGGCAAACTCGGCGGCTAAGTTCGACGGGTTGGAGTTTCGAACATCGAACTGGCACGTCCAGCCGCTATCGGTGCCCCATGTTGAATCCTCGTTCTTTGATGATCGCCAAAAATTCCCCGAGGGTTCGGTGACGTTTGACAATGCACTACTAATGCAAGGCATTGAGCATCAGTGGCTCAGCCGAGAAACCATTTGTTGCGATACTGGGTAAGAAAAGATTGAGAACGTCCTGATTGAAGTTCCGCATCAATCAGTTCACCCAATGCCAACTTGCCGATTTCCAACTCGGCTGCTTTCAACTCGGCTGCTTTCATCTCGCCTAATTCGCGAAACTGGACGTGTTGACCGGTGACGGATAGTTGACCGATTCGAAAGGCGCGTGGGGCGGTGCAAGAGTTTGCGCTTCGTGGCTTCTCTCAATGTGACTGTTGACCAAATGCGGCATCCACAGTGAACGGTCAGCGATCTCCAGCAGTAGCTCAATGTCTAGAGGTTTCTTGACGTGGTATGAACCGGTGGAATCGTAGCGACGGAGAATCACGTCCGGTGTCTGGTGGCTGGACATGAACATTGCCGGAAGCTCGGCACAACGCGGCAACGAACGAATGGCCGCCATGATTTCGAGCCCCGTTTGTTGATCGACAAGGCAGTCGCAAATGACGAGGTCGATGACTTGGCTGGCATTTGCGGCGATCCAGATCGCTCCCGCGATATCTTCGGCGGCCGCGGTTTGGTAGCCGTGAGTGGTCAGCGCCGTTTCCGCGATTTGACGCGTGTGGGGATCGGCATCGATGATGAGTACCGATGGAGTCAGCTTGGCTGGCATGGTCAATTGCGCCTTTAGGAGAAGCTGTCAATTCCTTTCGACAGACAACGTGATCCAGTTCCTAACTGGAGTTTGGTCGATGAGAGGCGATTCTTCCCAGTGGACAACGCCATTTGACGCTGCGTCACCGATTCTAAACAGCCCTGCCAATTTATCGTCCGGAAGTGAGTTAATCATTGCCTGAGATACGAGGGAAGCTGTTTGTGGCGATTCTGATGAATTGGCCGGACCGGTTGTGTCAAATATTCCGTGATCGGCAAGGTTTGCCGAATCGTCGCCAATTTGTTAAACAGTCGCCGTTGACTGGTCCGCACAAAAAAACGAGCTAGCCGATTTGTTGGGCAGATCAGCCAATTCGCTTGGTTGCACTGAGGATGCGCGACGATACACCGAAGTGACTGCGGAGAGTGGGAAATCATTCTATCTGCAATTCGAAGATCACGAAGATCACGAAGATCAAACAGGCGTAGCCAATGAGACAACGACCTGAACGATCTAGTTAAACAATTTTTCTCTGCGACGTTCAAAAGACTTAGCAATATCAAACGCACCTGTCCAAATCAGGTGCAAAAACGAAATATCCTCAGGTCCCCCGGGAGAAGACATGAAATTCAAATTGATTACTGCGATTGTGGCAGTGGTTGCCGTTGCTGGCATTTCAAGCGTTCAAGCTCAAGACTGTGATTGCGGTGGCGGATACGGCGACTACGCCGGCGTCGTTGAAAGCAGCAGTGGCGGTTACGGTTCCTATGGCAATGTTGGCTACGGTCCGCAAACTTGCTACCGTGGTATCACGTCTTCGGCAGCTTCGTCGTTGTGGGCAGGTTACTGCACAGACGATTGCTCTTACAAAGGCCCTGAACGCCGTAAACTTCTCGGTGGATGTAAGCTTCGCCACGGTGGCGGTGGTGGATTTGGCGGCGGCTGCGGTTGCGGCGGATTCGATCAAGGATGCTTAGGCTATCCATCAGGTGGCTGCGGCTGCGGTGGCGGAGGAGTTCTCGCTTCAGTCCGCGCTGGACATGGTGGTGGTTGTGCCCTGAAGCAACGGCTTGCTAACAAAGGCGGCTGTGGACTTCGAGGCGGAGCACTCAGCGGCGGTTGCGGAAGCGGCGGAAAATTGCTTGGCCGACTCAAAGGCCGCAAGCAGTTTTCTTGCGGTTGTGATGCAGCTCCTGTTTGCGTGAGTGGCGCCTGTGACAGCTGTGGAAGTTGCGGCGGATACTTCAACGAAGCGATTGGCTACGAGTACGGCAATGCCGGCATGCAAAGCTACGTCAGCGGCAGCCTGACAAGCGCTTGCGGTTGCGGTGGCTAGTAAGTCGACTTTGAAGCGTCGTGAGACACTTCTCAAGAAAATGAATTAGGAGCCTACGTCTTTCGAGACGTAGGCTCTTTTTTTTGTTTGTGGGGGCACCGCGTTTGTTTAAGAGTCCGCGTTCTTTCTAAGAGTCCGCACTGTCGCGCCCACTGAACTGGTACAGCAATCGAAAACTAACGGTGAATCTGAACGCGCGACATCTTGTGACGGCTTTGGGCTTCTATGAAAAGTGCAGCGATGCTCTCTTGGACCAACGTCGATAGTTCTTCATCGCTGAGCGAATCGTAATCTTCGAAGTGGATTGGATCGCCAAGGACAACCTGAATGTTACCAAAACGTGGGAACTTCGCTTGTCGAGGATAGGCCTGCCACGCGCCGTCAAGCGCAATCGGCAAAAGTGGAGCCTTCGTTCTACGGGCAAGCGTGCAAAAGCCTGGCTTGACCGGTAGCAAATTGCCGTCGGGCGATCGTGATCCCTCTGGAAAGATCAGGATCAATTCATTTTTCTTCAGACGCTTCAATGTTTCTTTGATACCACCGATTGAATTGGATTCGCGTTGGATCGGAATGCAGTCGTTCCAACGGAGAAACCACCCCACAGGTGGGAAGTTGAACAGCGACTGTTTCGCCAAATAGTTAATCGGCAAGGGGCTGACAGCCCCCAAGACCATCGGGTCGAGGTTACTCTGGTGATTGACCAGCAACATCAACGGGCCCTCGGTGGGGAATTTTTCCAAACGGTGGACACGAACTCGCCAGAACGTCAAAAACAATACTCGGAAAAACCAACGCACGACTCCTTGGGCGAAATCAATGATCTCACCTCGTCGTGAAGAAGTCGTTTTATCAGCAGTTGAGCGAGGCATTGTGCGGGTACACCAAGGAGAGTTTTTAATCCAAAGGAATTGTCACGAAATAACTTCCTCATCTGTAGGATCAACCGACCTTCGGTTGGTCACAGTCAGAGGTAAATCGGGAATCTACTTCAGGACTATTCCAAAGCGGGTAATCCAGAGCGGGTAAGCCAGCAAAGGGTGAATGATGGGTCGATGAGGGCACTGGCAGATCGTTGGCAATTTGAGACAATGTTTCTCGACCTCAACTTTCATCGAGGCCGCGATCTACGATGACTCACTTGTTGGACCACTATAGCTGGATTGACGCATTTTGAAAATCAAAGACACGATTATCGAAGACACTTTTGCCGAAGGGTTCTCGATGCGATTTACGCGCCTGATCGTGACTGCGGCCAACGCGCGTTGGGTTGACGCCGCCGTCAGGGAATTCACAGGCTACGGAAGTTCCGTAATTCAATGCGATGCCGAGGCCGGATTGGAGACTTTGTTGGAACCTTCGCAGACATTTGACGGTCGGCCCGGTGCCGCAATGTTGGCGTTTGGCTTTTCCACAGACGCGCTGGCCAAAGCAATTGGAAAGAGGTCAGGCCAGTGTTTGATGACATGTGCCACAACGGCAGTTTTCGACGGCTACCCCGCCGAATTGTATCTCGAAGACCAGAATGTTTCGGCTGGCGCTCGGGAGATCGAAGCACAGAAGAGAATTCCTGTTGGGAGTCACCTGCGATTTTTCGGAGATGGCTACCAGAAAAGCAAACTGCTTGGCGAGCGCCGGTTTTGGCGGATCCCGGTGATGGATGGCGAATTTATCGTGGAGGAAGACGTCGGTGTAGGCAAAGGCGTTGCTGGAGGGAATTTTCTGATCCAATCCGTTGATCAGATGTCGGGATTGGAGGCGGCCGAACGCGCCGTCGATGCCATTGCGTCGTTGCCCAACGTAATTACCCCGTTTCCCGGCGGCGTCGTCCGCAGCGGCAGCAAAGTCGGTTCGCGCTATAAAGGGATGGTCGCCAGCACCTCTCACCCGTATTGTCCGACACTGCGTGGGCGCGTTGAATCAAAACTTCATCCCGATGCTTCGTGCGTTTACGAGATCGTGATCGACGGAACGGATTTTGAATCGGTCGCAGATGCGATAAAAATTGGCATTCATGCGACCGTTGGCGAGGGGATCGTCAGCATTGGAGCGGGAAATTATGGAGGGAAACTAGGAAAACATCACTTCCACCTCCACGCTGTGTT